>JAITAH010000059.1 GCA_031284225.1 Dysgonamonadaceae bacterium
ATGGCTCCGGTAAAGACAACCGGCATAAAACATGAAAACGATGAGAAAAAAAATGATTACTTTAATTCGAAAAGTTGTCTTTACCTTTACCATCTATGTGTATTAAAACTATTTAAAATAAAAAAGCGTGGAACTTAATAACTTTATTCGTACTTGAGGTTCTAGACTACCCATACAACCAAATAAGTTAAATAAGCCCACGTCCTTTTAGGAAAGTGGACGTTTATTCACCTATTCTTGGTCGTATTGAAATTGTCTAGATTTCAAGTACAAGAACAAGGCTAAACGCCTTTTAATTAATATGTAATGTTAAAATTACTGTCTGTTTCTTTATGAAAATTTATTATTTTATGTTTAAAAATCGCCCAAAGTTAGTTAGATTTTTTGAAAAAACAAGGAACTGCAAAAGAAAAATTATAGTAGGGACGTTGCGCGCAACGTCCCTACTGAATAAATATTCGAGCAAAATCAGACGGAAGACGAAAGAAGACAGACAGATTGAAAGGCATCTCTTGAGTCTGCTTGTCTTCTTCTGTCTTCCATCTTCAAATTCATATTTTTGTGTTGTTTTAGTCTTGCAACAGCAATTCTAAAATAGTTATCGCGGCTGCCGACACCGGTGAACCGGGGCCGAAAATGGCTGCAACGCCGGCTTTGTACAGGTAATCGTAGTCCTGCGCCGGGATTACTCCGCCGGCAATGACCAGGATGTCTTCGCGACCCAGTTTCTTCAGTTCTTCAATAACCTGAGGGACTAAGGTTTTATGTCCTGCGGCTAAAGAAGATACTCCGAGTACATGCACGTCGTTTTCGACGGCTTGACGGGCGGCTTCTTCCGGAGTTTGGAACAAAGGACCCATGTCCACATCGAAGCCGCAGTCGGCATAACCGGTGGCAACTACTTTCGCACCGCGGTCGTGACCGTCCTGCCCCATTTTCGCCACCATGATACGCGGTTGACGGCCTTCTTTCTTGGCAAATTTGCCGGCTAATTCACATGCTTTCTTAAACATGTCATCGCCTTTTGTTTCTGATGAATACACGCCTGATATAGTTCTAATGATTGCTTTGTATCTTCCACATACTTTCTCGCAAGCATCGGATATTTCCCCCAATGTTGCTCGCAGTTGAGCTGCACGGACTGCCAAGTCCAGCAGGTTTCCTTCCCCTGTTTCGGCTGAGCGGGTAATGGCTTCCAATGCCTGTTGTACTGCGGCATTGTCCCGTTTGGATTTCAAGTCGTTCAACCGTTCGATTTGTTGTTTGCGGACGGCTGTGTTATCGACTTCCAGAATGTCGATGGGGTCTTCTTTTTCCAGCCGGTATTTATTGATACCGATGATGGTCTGGTTGCCGGAGTCGATGCGGGCTTGCGTCCGGGCAGCGGCTTCTTCGATGCGCATTTTGGGGATGCCGGTTTCGATGGCTTTTGCCATTCCGCCTAATTCCTGTATTTCCTGAATCAATGCCCATGCTTTCGTGGCCAGTTCTTGCGTCAGCTTTTCTACATAATAAGAGCCTGCCCAGGGGTCGATTTCTTTTGTGATACAGGTTTCTTCCTGAATGTAAATCTGCGTGTTGCGGGCAATGCGTGCGGAAAAGTCGGTCGGGAGGGCGATGGCTTCGTCCAAAGCGTTGGTGTGCAGGGATTGGGTATGCCCCAAAGCTGCCGCCATTGCTTCCACACAAGTGCGTCCTACGTTGTTGAAGGGGTCTTGTTCGGTCAACGACCATCCGGAAGTTTGGCAGTGTGTACGTAACGCCAGTGATTTCGGGTTTTTAGCGCCGAAACTTTTGACAATCTTCGCCCACAGCAAGCGACCGGCGCGCATCTTGGCGATTTCCATGAAATGGTTCATCCCGATAGCCCAGAAGAAAGAGAGGCGGGGAGCGAAAGCGTCGACGTCGATACCGGCGTCGATACCGGCTTTCAGGTATTCCATACCGTCGGCCAGGGTATAGGCCAGTTCGATGTCGGCGGTTGCCCCGGCTTCCTGCATGTGGTAACCGGAAATGGAGATGGAATTGAATTTCGGCATCTTTTGCGAAGTGTATTCAAAGATGTCGGCGATGATGCGCATGGAAAATTCCGGTGGATAGATGTAGGTATTGCGCACCATAAATTCTTTCAGGATATCGTTTTGAATGGTTCCTGTCATTTCTTCCAATTTTGCGCCCTGTTCCAGGCCGGCGTTGATGTAGAAGGCGAGGATGGGAAGCACTGCGCCGTTCATGGTCATGGAAACCGACATGTCTTTCAGGGGAATCCCGTCGAAGAGTACTTTCATGTCTTCGAGCGAACAGATGGAAACGCCGGCTTTACCGACGTCGCCTACTACGCGGGGATGGTCGGCGTCGTAGCCGCGGTGCGTAGCCAAGTCGAAGGCAACGGAAAGTCCTTTCTGACCGGATGCTAAATTCCTTCTGTAAAATGCGTTGGATTCTTCGGCGGTGGAAAATCCGGCGTATTGACGGATAGTCCAGGGACGCATGGCGTACATGCCGGAATAGGGGCCTCTGAGGAAAGGCGGGATACCGGAAGCGTATTCGAGGTGTTCCATGCCTTCCAAGTCGTCTTTGGTGTAAACCGGTTTTACCGGGATTTGTTCAGGCGTATTCCAACCGGCTTGAATGTTGTTTGCCTGAGACCATTCCGAAGGATTGATTTCAACAAAACCTTCGGTGTTGATATTAATGCTTTTGAAATTTGATACCATATTTTTTTATTGTACGCAAAGACACAAAGGCGCAAAGTTTTCTTTTTCCTTCTTGTTTTGCATGTTGTTTAATTTATAAATAATAATTGTTTACTTTTCTTCGAATACCATGCTTTAAAAGACTTTCGTTGAAATTTAAAAGATAACCTAAGCGGAAATCTCCTAATTTCATATAAGTCAATAATTGAATTTCGTGTACCGGCAATAAAGACTCCACTGATTTAAGTTCAACGACAATAGATTCTTCTACTAAAATGTCAATGAAAAATGTTTTGTTTAATTTGTCTCCTTTGTAAATAACCGGGAGTTCTATTTGGTTTCGGTAACGAATCCCGTATCTTTTTAATTCGGAAATAAGACAAATTTCGTAAACACTTTCCAATAATCCGGGACCTAAGTTTCGATGTACTTCGTAAGCACAATTCAAAATTTGCTGCCCCAATGTTTCGTATTGTTCTTTTGTCGTTAAATTTTGTATCATAGCGTCTTTGCGTCTTCGCGTACCAACTTGGTATTTAATTCTTGCAAGGTTTCCAGTACATTGCTTCGGACATTAATGAAGTTTGTGATTCCCTGCGCTTTCAGTTCGTCGGAACAGGCGGGAGCGCCGGCGATAATCAGGATTTCTTTGCCGCCGGTGAGCCGGTGCGCTTCGGGAGCGAAAACGGCATATTCGTCGTCGCTCGAACAAAGGACGATGATGTCTGCCTGTGCTTCGCGGGCTGCTTTCACGCCCTGTTCCACCGTTTCGAAGCCGAGGTTGTCGATTACTTTGTATCCGGCGCACGCCAGGAAGTTGGATGAGAATTGCGAACGGGCTAAACGCATCGCCAGGTTGCCGATAGTCAGCATGAATGCTTTGATTTCTTTGCCGGAGTTTTCGGTTGATAAGCGCAAGGTTTCAAACGGTTCGCCCAAACGTTTTTTATTTAGGAGGGTGATTGGCTCATGCCCCGTTGAACAGGAACAGGCATCTGCCTGCGGCGTTTGTTTTGTTTTCCCGGACGCTTTTTCGGTGAAGTTCGGAAATTGATTGGTTCCCAACAGGATTTCCCTTCGTTGCGCCAGGGCTTTGAAACGTTTTTCGGCGCTGGCATTGACGGCGGCCTGGATTTCCCCGGTTTTCACCAATTCGTAGAAGCCTTTTTCTTCCGTTTCGAGGAACAGTTTCCATGCTTCCTGGGCGATGGAGACGGTCAATGTTTCGATGTAATAGGAACCGCCCGAAGGGTCGACGATTTTATCGAAATGACATTCTTCCTTTAATAAAAGCTGCTGATTGCGGGCGATGCGTTCCGAAAACTCATCGGGCGTTTTGAACGATTCGTCGAAAGATGAAACCCGCAAAGAATCAACTCCTGCAAGGCTTGCCGACATAGCTTCCGTCTGCGTGCGAAGCAGGTTGACATGTGCGTCGAAGACCGTTTGATTGAACGTGGAGGTTTGTGCGAACAGGTTCATTTTGGCGGAGCAGCGACATTCGTGACCCGCTCCTTCATTCGGGCAGTCGTAATGGCAGGTTGGGGTGTAAGCTTTCACGATTTCGGCCCACAACCAGCGGGCGGCGCGGAATTTGGCAATTTCCATGAAATAGTTTGAGCCGGCGCCGAAGTTGAATTTGATTTTCTTGGCGGCAAGTGCCGGGTCGACTCCCTCTTTTGTCAGGCGGCTCAGGATTTCATTTCCCCAAGCGAGGGCGTATCCCAGTTCCTGCGTGATGAACGAGCCGGCGTTGTTGAACAGGTATGCGTTGACGGCGATTAGTTTGAAGTAGCGGAGTTCGGCGGCGGCTTGGATAGCGGCTGTCATTTCCTGTATCCATTCTTCTTTGACGACGCCTTTGCTCAATATTGTTCCAATGAAATCAATGTTGACCGAACCGCGTATTTTAGTCAAATCGTAGTTTTTTTCTTTGAAATACTCCACCAAAATCCGGGTTAAAGCTACCGATTGCAGGTTGCAGGTAGTGAAATTCAACTCAATGTGTTCCGGCAGGATACCGGCGAGGAGGAGCGCAATGTTTTCCTTGCTGACTTTTTCGCCGGGGATTTCAAATCCCAAAGAGGTGACGCCTTTGTTCAGGACGTCCAACGCTTTTTGGTTTGCCTTGGCAAAATCCGTAACTGCAATGTCCTGGCGTACAAACCAGTCATTGTCTTTTTGGGTTCCCCTGACGTACGGAAATTCTCCCGGCAGGGATTCGGTTGTTTTCAACCCGTCGATGTCTTCGGTACGGTAAAAGGGATTTACATTAAAACCTTCATTTGTTTTCCAAACGAGTTTTTTCTCGAAATCAGCGCCTTTGAGGTCTGCAATAATTTTCTCTTTCCACTTTTCGGTAGAAACAGGAGGAAATTCCGGGAAAAGTTTTTCTTTAGAATTACTCATAGAATTATAATAATAGAATTTAAACTTTTAATAAAAACAATCAAAGGCAAACTCTTTAGAGTTGGCAGCGCAAAATTACAATAAAATGTTTATAAAGAAAAAGAAAATAGATTCAAAATGAACTTCGTGTCTGTTGATTTTAATAAGAATCGCATAAAGTATTAACTTTATGTCACATTCTACTTAGTCTCAAATCCGATGCACAAATACTATATCTAATTCTTTTCTCTAATATTTAGTGATTTAGTGTTGCGAAATAAATAAGTTATCGTGGTTTTTAAGACTGAAGATATAAGACAGAAGAAGACAAAAAGATAAAAGGTAAAGAATGTTTTTGAATATTGGGTAAATTATTTTTATAACCTGTCCTTTTTTCCGTAAAATTACATCCAAAAGATTAACTTTGTACTCCGAATTCAATACAAATGGATTTTATGGATAAAATTATTCGATTTTTCTTTGTAGGATTTATTCCATTCCTTTTTTCCTGTTCAAATAAGATACAACAGGAGAATAGAATTGTGGTCACTATCGAAGTTCAACGTTATTTTGCCGAACGGTTGGCGCATCCTTTTTTTGAGATTGAGACGATGGTTGCTCCGGGTACAAGTCCTGAAAGTTACGATCCGACTCCTCAACAAATGGTTCAATTGGCAAAAAGCAAAGCTTATTTTGGTATTGGCCCTTTGGGTTTTGAATTGGCATGGTTGGACAAATTAAAACAAAATAATCCCAACGTTTGCTTTTTCGACAATAGCAAAGGCATTTCTTTTATTGCATCCGAATCGCATCATCATGTTTTTGAATCCGGCATTGATCCGCATATTTGGACTTCGCCCCGGAATGTTTTAATCATTGTTCAGAATATGTATGAAGCTTTGACGGCGATAGATCCTCAGAACGAAAGCGTTTACAGGGAAAGATTAAAGGATTTGCGCAACGAAATAATTCAAACAGGTGAAACTGTTCAAGCCTTACTGAATCGTTCTTCTCAAAAAGCATTTGTCATTTATCATCCGGCGCTGGCTTATTTTGCCCAAGATTATGGATTGAAACAATATCCGATTGAAATAGACGGTAAAGAGCCTTCTCCCGAACAATTGAAAAAATTGGTTGATACGGTAAAGAAGGAAAAGATTAAAACTGTTTTCATTCAACAGGAATTTGACCGGAAAAATGCAGAAGTTATCGCTACGGAAACAAATTGTAAATTAATGATTATCAATCCACTATCATATAATTGGAATGAAGAGGTAATACGAATTGCCCAAAAACTGTCGGATGAATAATATATTGGTTGACATAGAGAATATAAGTGCAGGATATAATGGAAATATAGTCTTGAAAAATTTATCGTTGAAAATATACGAGCAGGATTTTCTTGGAATAATCGGTCCGAACGGCAGTGGAAAAACAACATTAGTCAAAGTGATTTTGGGTTTGATAAAACCATTTTCAGGGAATATTCGTTTTTCTCATGAAGAGTTGAAAAATCGAATGGGCTACATGCCGCAAACTCATTCTATTGATAAAAAATTTCCTGTTTCGGTTGCCGAGGTTGTTGAATCCGGTCTAAGTTCCGAAAAAAAAATGACCAAATCTCAAAAAAAAGATGAGATTTATGAAATGATACAAAAAATGGGATTGGAAGGAATTGCAGATAAACCAATCGGAGAATTATCGGGAGGACAATTACAACGGACGTTACTTGCCCGGGCGATAATCAATGCACCGGAATTGTTGATTTTGGACGAACCAAATTCTTATGTAGAAAAATCGTTTGAAACTTACTTTTATGAGTTATTACAAACGATTAATAAAAAAACGGCGATTGTGCTGATTTCACATGATGTGGATACAGTAACGTCTGTGGCGGAAAATATCGTTTCATTGTTTGCTATTCATCATTCACAAATGTAAAATATGGATAATTTTATATTCTCGTTAAATGTAGTTATTCCTCTTTTTGTTTTGATGGCAACCGGCTATGGAGTAAGGCAGATCCGGTTTATGTCCGACGACTTTCTGTCCCAGTTAAACCGGTTTGTTTTTAAGTTTTGTTTGCCGCTTATGTTGTTTCAGGATATTCGGTTATCTTATAAAGGTGATTTTTCCAATACAAAACTTATTTTTTCTTCACTCATCGGGATTACGGCGATCATTTTCGTGTCCTTCTTGATTGTTCCTCTTTTGGTAAAACGAAAAGGACAGCGGGGCAGTATCATTCAAGGAATTTTTCGAAGCAACTTTTTGATTTACGGTTTGCCGCTTGCAACAGGGATGTACGGCGACGCGGCTGTTTCCGGTATTGCCATGTTGATGGGAATAATGATCCCTTTTTACAATGTGGCGGCAGTGATTATTCTATCTATTTATTCCGAAACGGGAGTTCAAAAAAGTACATTCAAAAGCGTTGCACAGGATATTATTTCCAATCCGCTGATACTGGGTTGTTTTTTCGGATTAATCGGGGGGATGATTCATTTAAAATTTCCTCCGGCAATAGAAATACCTCTTAAGCAATTGGCCGGGACTGCCGCTCCTTTGGCTTTATTTGTGATGGGAGGCGAATTTAAATTCAAAATGTTGAAAGGCAACTTAGTTAAAGTAATTGCCGTAACGATAACTCGTTTAATAATTGTTCCCGTTATTACCGTGGGAATATGCGTTTTCATGGGATTCCGGCGAGTAGATTTAGCTATATTACTTAGTCTTTTCGCAACACCCACTGCTATGGCAAGTTACATCATGGCAAAAAACATGGGAAACGACGGCGATCTTGCTTCGCAAATCGTAGTATTATCAACCGCTTGTTCCTGTATTACCATTTTTCTACTGATCTTTTTTCTTCGCAGTTGGGGATACCTTTAAAATAGATAGCGAATTGATAAATAAACTTTTTACTGTTTTTTTTATTTTATATTCCGCTTTTTCACTATCTTTACAACTTTATATAGATAATATTATATTTTATATAATAAATTGAAAT
>JAITAH010000072.1 GCA_031284225.1 Dysgonamonadaceae bacterium
TTTCCCCGTTCGATACGGGTGTAGAATTTATGGGCGAAAGAGAAACTGCCGCGCATGTTTCCTTCATTGATAGCATCCAATCGCCGGATGGAATCCAAATCAAAGGAAGGCATATCAATAAAATCCGGATTTTTCGCCTGATCTAAAAGAGCCGAGCTTTTCAAAGGAGAATTTTCAAGGAAGAGCGGAACTCCTCCATAACTGATTTGGGAAAAGACATTGTTTCCACAAAGCAAACAAATGAATAAAACATACGCAATTCGGACGTTCATTAATTCGGAAAATTCAATATATTTGTGCAAAGTTAAATTATTTTTGAAATTTATACTACTAATTGGAGTAATTAATCAAAAAAAAAATATTTACCTTTGTCAATCAAATTCATCTATCCGGAAATGTATGAGACAAGTATTCAAAATAAAAAGAGGGTTGGATATTCCTTTACAGGGAGTTCCGCAAGAAATAACAAAACATACGATTCGGTCGCAATATAATACGTTGTTTCCGGACGATTATGCGGGTTTCGTTCCAAAAGTCATTGTTAAGCAGGGGGATGTCGTATGGGCGGGCAGTCCGGTGATGTACGATAAAAACCGTCCCGAACTGAAAATCGTTTCGCCGGTGAGCGGTGTTGTAACGGTCGTGAACCGGGGTGAAAAACGAAAATTGCAGAACATTGTGATTTGCCCGGACGATAAAAGGGACGTGGTGGATTTCGGCAAAAAAGAAGTAACTTCCCTGTCGCCGGAAATCATCAAGCTGGCTTTGGCCGATGCAGGCATTCTGGCCTTGTTGAGGCAGCGCCCGTACGATATCGTTGTGAATCCCGTCGATACTCCGCGGGACATATTTATTTCGGGTTTTTCTTCCGCCCCTTTGGCTCCCAACAGCGAATATATTTTGAAAGGAAACGAAGCCGATTTTCAAACCGGATTGGCGGCGTTAGCGCGATTGCCGCAGGGCAAGGTCTATGTTGGCGTTCGTCCGAATAGCAATAAGGCAGGTGTTGCTTTTTCGACGAATGTGCCGAATGTTCAATTAATAACATTTGAAGGGCCGCATCCTGCGGGAAATGTCGGCGTACAAATCAATCGGATCAAACCGGTGAATAAAGGTGAAATCGTTTGGACGGTTCAACTGCAAGAGGTCATTATTATCGGACGCTTTTTTAATAAAGGTATCGTCGATATGACACGCTTGGTGGCGCTGACCGGGTCGGAAGTGAACGAAGGCGATCGGGCGTATTACCCCATGCTTCCGGGAACAAGTATCGAAAAGTTAGTCAGAAGCAGCGTAACCGAGCATGTCGATTTGCGTTATATCAGCGGGAATGTACTGACGGGGCAACGCATTGCTTGCGACGGTTCATTGCATGCCGGGGATAATCAGGTAACGGTGATTTCCGAAGGCGCCGATACTCATGAACTTTTGGGCTGGATAATGCCGCGCCTGAATCAGTTTTCGGTGAGCCGCAGCTATCCCGCTTTTCTGCTGAGCGCGCTGACCCGAAAAAAATATGATATGGACGCCCGTGTGAAAGGCGGTCGCCGCGCCATGATTATGTCTAACGAATGGGATAAAGTATTTCCGATGGACATTCTGCCGGAATTTTTAATCCGCGCTATTCTGGCGCAAGACATTGATAAAATGGAAAATCTGGGGATTTACGAAGTAGCGCCCGAAGATTTTGCTTTGTGCGAGTTTGTGGACACTTCCAAAATGGAATTGCAGAAAATCGTACGTGAAGGTTTGGATGGGTTGTATAAAGAAATGAGTTAATAATATGCAATTGCTAAGAAAATATTTAGACAAGATAAAGCCGAATTTCGAGCCGGGCGGTAAATTCTCAATGTTCCGGTCGGTTTTCGACGGATTTGAAACATTCCTGTTTGTTCCGAATACAACGGCGAAATCGGGCGTGCACGTTCACGATGCAATGGATTCCAAGCGGGCGATGTCGTTGGTCGTTCTTGCGTTAATGCCCTGTTTGCTGTTCGGGATGTTCAATGCCGGTTATCAACATTACACGGCCATCGGCGAAAATCCCGGCTTTTGGATAACTTTTGGGTATGGACTTTTGGCGGTATTGCCCATCGTAGTGGTTTCGTACGGAGTAGGCTTAGGGATTGAATTTATTGTCGCCCAATGGAAAGGCCACGAAATTCAGGAAGGTTTCTTGGTTTCCGGCCTGCTGATACCCTTAATTGTTCCGGTCGATACCCCTTTGTGGATGATTGCATTAGCCACTGCTTTTGCCGTCGTCTTCGCGAAGGAAGTTTTTGGAGGCACCGGCTTTAATATCTGGAATGTCGCTTTGGTAACCCGCGCGTTTTTGTTTTTTGCCTATCCGTCGAAGATGAGTGGCGAGCAAGTGTTTGTCCGCACAGACAGTACGTTCGGCTTGGGCGGCGGCGCCGTAGTAGATGGTTTTTCGGGCGCTACGCCGTTGGGACAAATCAATTCCGGAGGATTAGCGGAAGTGAGTAACGTGATTGGCCAACCGCTCAATTACTGGGATCTGTTCTTGGGATTGATTCCGGGATCGATTGGCGAAACGTCCAAACTCTGCATCTTGCTGGGAGCCGCTATTTTATTGATTACGGGTATTGCGAATTGGCGGACGATGGTTTCCGTTTTTGCCGGCGGGATTGTAACGGTGTTGTTATTCAATCTTTTCGGTTCGGCTCCGGCTATGCAAATCAATCCGTTAGAACAGGTATTGTTGGGCGGATTTGCTTTCGGAGCGGTTTTTATGGCGACCGATCCCGTTACTTCCCCGCGCACGCAAGCGGGGAAATATGTGTTTGGCCTGTTGATAGGCGCTTTCGCTATTCTGGTGCGGATACTCAATCCGGGCTATCCCGAAGGCATGATGCTGGCTATTTTGTTGATGAATTCCTTTGTCCCGCTGATCGATTATTGTGTGGTGGAGGGAAATATAAAACGCCGCTTAAACCGGGTGAAACGCGGTTAACAGCTTATTTTGCGATAATGACTTTGAGAATGAGAAATATAAATGTTAATATCATCCAATTGTAAGGATAAAACCATGAACAAGGAAAAAAATACTTACACATTGATTTATTCTTCCGTGATGGTCATCTTGGTAGCGCTGATTCTTGCTTACGTTTCCGACGCGCTGCATCCGCAGCAAGCTAAAAATGAAGCGATTGATAAGATGCGCCAAATGTTGTCATCTTTAAAGATCGCTTCCGTCAACAAGAATGCGGAATCGCTCTATAATACAGTGATTACGGATTCGTATGTAGTGAATTGCGAGGGGAATAAAGTCGAAGGCGACGCCTTTGCCACCGATTGGGCTGCCGAATTGCTGAAACCGCCGTCCGAACGAAGATATCCGGTTTTTGAAGCATCGGTAGAAGGAAGTAAAAAATACATTCTTTCGTTGCGGGGCGCCGGATTGTGGGGGCCGATTTGGGGATTTATTTCCTTAGACGAAGATAAAAATACGGTTTTCGGAGCGTCTTTCGGACACGAAAGTGAAACGCCGGGCTTGGGCGCCGAAATCGACAAACCGGCCTTCGCTCATCAATTTCCGGGGAAGAAGATTTTTAATAACGAGGGGAAATTTACCTCTATCGCCATCGTCAAACCGGGGAAAACCGTCGAAGGAAAGGCATACGTAGATGGCATTTCCGGCGGAACCATTACCAGTCGGGGAGTCGATGCCATGCTGTATGCGAGTTTAGAATTTTATATTCCGTATTTAACAAAATAAGAAGATGAAAGAAATATTTATCAATCCGCTCAATAAAAACAATCCGGTTACGGTGCAAATGCTGGGAATTTGTTCGGCGTTGGCCGTTACCAGTAAACTGGAACCCGCTTTGGTGATGGCGGTTTCCGTTACGGTTGTCATTGCGTTTTCCAACGTCATTATTTCCCTGTTGCGCAATACGATTCCCAACCGGATACGGATTATTGTGCAATTGGTGGTGGTGGCGGCGCTGGTAACGATTGTCAACGAAATCTTGAAAGCTTTTGCTTACGACGTCAGCAAGCAACTTTCGGTATTTATCGGTTTGATTATTACCAACTGCATTGTTATGGGGCGGTTGGAAGCCTTTGCGTTGGCCAATAAACCTTGGCCGGCCTTTCTGGACGGCATCGGCAACGGTTTGGGTTACGGGGTGATTTTGGCGATTGTCGGATTTTTCCGGGAGTTGCTGGGTTCGGGCGCTTTGCTGGGTTTCAAAGTGATTCCCGACAAAGTGTATGAATGGGGATACGAAAACAATGGCTTGATGATTTTGCCGCCCATGGCGCTTATCCTTGTCGCTTGTATCATTTGGGTTCAGAAAAGCAGAGAAACAAATGACAAATGATCCTTCATACACCATAGAATATGAAGAAACGAACGAATTTTTTGAAATAAAATAAAATCAGATATGTTAAGCGCTTTCATCAGCTCGATCTTTATCGAAAACATGATCTTCGCCTATTTTTTGGGGATGTGTTCTTTCTTAGCCGTTTCCAAGAATGTAAAAACAGCGATGGGATTAGGCCTTGCCGTTACTTTTGTACAGACGATTACCGTGCCTGTCAATTATCTGCTGGAAAACTATATCCTGAAAGCCGGCGCCTTGAGCTGGTTAGGAACGTCGTTTCAGTCGGTAGATTTGAGCTTTCTGAGTTTCATCATTTTCATTGCGGTGATTGCTTCGATGACGCAAATCATTGAAATGGTCGTAGAAAAATACACCCCTGCCTTGAACGCTTCGTTAGGAATTTTCCTGCCGTTGATTGCGGTGAATTGCGCCATCATGGGCGGTTCGTTGTTTATGCAGCAAAAAGCGTTTCCGAATGTGGGTTACGCCACGGTTTACGGCGTCGGTTCGGGATTGGGCTGGATGATTGCCATTGTAGGAATGGCCGCTATCCGGGAAAAACTGCAATATTCGGATATTCCCAAACCGTTGAAAGGATTGGGCATTGCCTTCATCATTACGGCATTGATGGGATTGGGGTTTATGAGTTTTTCGGGAATAAAAATTTAATACAATGACAATAATTACCAGCATAATCGTTTTCTTACTGATAATACTCTTATTAGTAAGTTTGCTCCTATTCGTAAAAAGCAAATTAACGCCCGCCGGCAATGCCCAAATTGTGATAAACGACGAAAAATCATTGGATGCGCCGTTGGGCGGAACCGTCCTTTCCACCTTGCAATCGCAGGGAATCTTCCTTTCCAGCGCTTGCGGAGGAAGCGGAAGTTGTGGACAGTGCCGTTTACAAATCGTAGCAGGCGGCGGTGAAATCCTTCCGACCGAAGTCGGCTTTTTCTCCCGCAAACAAATCAAAGACCATTGGCGCTTGGGTTGCCAGACGAAAGTCAAAGAAGATCTGTCGATTCGCTTGCCGGATTCCGTCTTGGGTGTAAAAGAATGGGAATGTACCGTCGTTTCCAATGCAAACGTGGCTACGTTTATCAAGGAATTTATTGTCGCTCTGCCCGACGGCGAACACATGAATTTTATTCCCGGCAGCTATGCGCAAATCAAAATTCCCAAATATTCCGTTGCTTATAAGGATTATGTGGTGGAAGAACGGTTCCGTGCCGATTGGGACAAAAATAAAATGTGGAATCTGTCGAGCGTTAATAAGGCAGAAACCGTTCGCGCCTATTCGATGGCGAATTATCCGGCCGAGGGCGACCGTATTACACTGAATGTTCGGATTGCTACGCCGCCGTTCGACCGCGCCACCGGCGAATTCATGAACGTTCCTCCCGGCATAGCCTCGTCGTATATCTTTTCGCTCAAACCCGGCGACAAAGTGCTGATGAGCGGTCCTTACGGCGATTTCCATCCGGTTTTCGACTCCCAACGGGAAATGATGTGGATTGGCGGCGGCGCCGGAATGGCTCCCTTACGCGCTCAAATCATGCACTTGACAAAAACGCTTCATACCGCCGGCCGCAAGATGTCGTATTTTTACGGCGCACGGGCGATGAACGAAGTGTTTTATCTGGAAGACTTTTTGCAAATCGAACGCGATTTTCCGAATTTTTCGTTTCATCTGGCGCTCGACCGTCCCGACCCGGCGGCCGATGCTGCCGGCGTGAAATATACGTCCGGATTTGTGCATCAAGTCATTTACGAAACCTATCTGATTCATCACGAAGCGCCGGAAGATATTGAATACTATATGTGCGGTCCCGGCCCCATGGCCAACGCCGTCAAAAAGATGCTGGACGATTTGGGCGTTCCGCCCGAAATGTTGATGTTCGACGATTTTGGATAATGAAAGAAAGTAAATATGAAGAAACGAAGTATAATTTTTGTTCAATCATCCCCAGTTCCTGATAATAAAAAATCAGGCAAGTTTCAGCGCCTGCGCCGAGCAAAGATTATGATTTCGGGTACAGATAAATTAAAAAATTCAAATTGATAAAACAGTGAAAAGATTCATTTTCAACCCCTGCGTAAACTTCCGCACGAATGATTCCTGCCGGATTTATTTGCGGTCTGAAAAAAAATCGGAAGATTTTCATCGTATTTTCATATTCGGAGAACGAAGAATGAAAGAATCCCACCGGATTTCCTCGTTCGGAGAACAAAGAATGAACGAATCCCACCGGATTCCCTCGTTCGGAGAACAAAGAACGGGTAATTCCTGCCGGATTGCCTCGTTTTATAGATTTTTATCAACCAATCAGATGCTGATTATTTAAAAATGAATTAAAATATGAAGCATTTAATTGTCGTAATCGATTTATACGGGTTAAAAAATGAAACCCATGCAGAATTTAACGAAAACGTTAATCGCATTTTCATTAAGTATAAGTACAATCTGCAGGCTTTAAGCATTCAGGCGCTTTACGACCGCTATCAGACGGCTTTCAGTCATGAATTAGAGGCGCTTGACTATATCCGTGGGAGCGAAATTACGAAGAAAATCCTCCGGCAGGATCACGAGCGCAACACGATCTATCGCGGACTGGTCGATACTGTTTCTGCTGCCCTGCGCCATTTCAACCCGGATTTGCGCGGAGCTGCCCGGCTGATTGAAAACGTCGTCAAACACTACGGAAACATCTCGAAAAAAACTTTCGACAACGAAACCTCCGCTATCGACAACCTGCTGCGCGAATTGCAATCGCCTGAAATAGCCTCGGCGGCGAATCAGATCGGACTGACTCCTTGGAAGGATAAGCTGGCGCAGGAAAACATGCTTTTCAAGCAGTTAATGATGGAACGCTACGTCGAAACCGCCGGCAAAACGTCTTACCGGATGAAAACTGTCCGCGTTGAAACCGACCGGTATTATCATGCCATCGTCAATCAGCTCGAAAATAATGCGCTGGCCGGTATCGCCGTCAACGAAGCGTTCGTGAAGGAACTGAACGCCGTTATCGAACGATTCAAACATATCCTCGCCAAGGAAAGCGGCGAACGAAAACCGAAAAATGAGAACGAGGAAACGGGCTGAAACATGTTGATTCGCTTACTGTTTAATTTTATAATATTATGAACGCAGAAGATTTACAAACAAAAGACGATGTTCCTGAGCGATCGTGCGAGGAACAAGTAAAAAAGTATGCTTTCGTTTCCAGACGAGCATTGGAAGCCGACCATATCGGCTATTGTTACCGGGACGAACCCGAAACCAACATCGACAGCGGCTGGCGATTTCTTTATGGCGATGAAGAAGAGGATTATCTCGATAATCCGGTGAACAGCGAAGCGATCTATCCGGAAAACATGCTTTCCATCAATCCGGCGCTGGATATTATTCTGGGCGCTCCCATCGGATCCGAGTTTGAATGGAATGTAGATACGGAAATGTATGAAGAAATAATACAGTGAACTTTAAGTATAATATCAAAAAAAAGAGAAAGATGAAAACGTTAAAATCAGTTTTGTTTGTGTTGTGTGCCTGTTTAGTCGTTGCTTGTCAGTCGGGAAAGGCTGTTGAGAAAGCAGAAAAAAACATTGGTTTACAAATGTACTCGTTGCGTGGCCCTATCGGCGATGCAACCATCGGTATCGATTCGGTGATTACCGCCGTTGGTCAAATGGGTTACAAATATGTGGAAAATTTCGGCTATAACGAAAGCGACGGCCTGACGTGGGGCTTGTCGCCGGAAGAACTGAAAGCCAAATTCGATGCGGTAGGGGTGCATATCCTTTCGACCCATGTGCGTAAAGATTTGCCCGCCGAAAAAACCGAAGCCGCTACCGCCGCATTGTGGGCTTGGTGGGACAAGTGTATTGCCGACCATCAAGCGATGGGCGCTAAATACATCGTTATGCCTTCGATGCCCACTCCCGAAACACTGGAAGGCGTGCAAGCCTATTGCGATTATTACAATGCGATCGGCGAAAAATGCCAGGCCGCCGGTTTGAAGTTCGGCTATCACAATCACAATTACGAATTTGAAAAGAAATACGAAACGGCGGACGGAAACATTTCCATGTACGATTATCTTGTACAGCATACCGATCCCGCAAAAGTATTCTTTGAAATGGACGTATATTGGGCGATTGTCGGCCGCCGCGCTCCCGTTGAACTGTTTGAACAATATCCCGGCCGCTTTGAAGTATTGCACATCAAGGACAGCAAAGAATTGGGTCGGAGCGGATTCGTTGGTTTCGACGCCATCTTTAATCACATCGATTTGGCTAAAA
>JAITAH010000081.1 GCA_031284225.1 Dysgonamonadaceae bacterium
TTCCTTAAAAAAATCTAAACGGCAAGATTTATTAACATTCGCTCATTCGCCAGAAGGGTATTGGGGAAAATTTCCATAGCTTCGGTCAATAATACCGTTTCGTCGGGATAGCGCGCCGAGAAATGCCCTAAAACCAATCGTTTGACGCCGGCGGCCAACGCAATAGCGGCGGCTTGTTTGGCCGACGAATGAAAATAGGTTTCGGCATAAGCCAAATCTTTTTCTGCATACGTAGATTCGTGATACAAAACGTTTACGCCTTCGAGGAGGGGAATCAGCGGCTCGAAATAGGCCGTATCCGAACAATAGGCATATTTGCGGGGCGGTTCGGCCGGTTGAGTCAATATTGTATGGGGAATTGTTTTGCCTTCGGGCGTAACAAAATCGGCTCCATTTTTAATCGCCCGGATTTGGCTGACAGGCACCTTGTAAAAATCAATCATTTCCCGGATAATGTGGGGGCTTTTCGGTTTTTCTTCAAAGAGAAATCCGGCGCAGGGAACGCGGTGGCGCAACGGAAGGGTGGAAACTTTCAGCGCCCGATCTTCATAAATGACTTCGTGTCGCTCCGGATCGAAGGCATGAAAGACGACGCGATACGAGAGGTTCCGGCAAAAATAATCGAAAACCGATTGGAAAACTTTCGGGGCTTCGGGCTGGGCATAGATATGCAAATCGGCCGTGCGTCCCAACATGCCCAGGGTAGAAACCAATCCGGGCAAACCTAAACAATGATCGCCGTGCAGGTGGGAAAGGAAAATAGAATTCAACTTCCGGAACGGCAATTTCATGGTGCGGAACTGCAACTGCGTGCCTTCTCCACAATCGATCATATACAATTTATCCCGAAAATCAACTATTTGCGAACTCAAATAGTGCCGTGTGGTAGGCAATGCCGAACCGCAACCCAAAATATGAACATTGAACGATTCCATCAAGCAATTCCAATCATTTTATGTATCTGAATACTCAAACGCCATTCGGGATGTTTCCGGATATAGTTCACACAATACCGGATATTGGTATGGGTGGAAGCGGTTTCTGTGTTGAAAATCGGACTTAGATAATAATATCCGGCCGACGGAAACGATTCGATAGGCGGTATTTTCATGTTGTTCTTCACAGGCAAGCGCACTTCGTCCACTTTTGGGTTGATTTTTTGGGCATATCCCGGATTCGATCCTTTCGGGCTGACTACTTTGTAATCCAGCAAATCCGATAAAGGGAAATGTCCGTTGCTTTCTATGGCCTGGAAATATTTCTGTTGTTTGAAGAAGAGCAGAATGTCGTCGGTCAGTTGCAAAGCCGGTTCGCCGCCCGTCCAAACAATCCATTGACAGGGAAAGCGCCGGATCGCCGCCAAGATTTGTTCGCAACTCATTGCTTTGCCGTCGGCAAAATCGGTATCGCAGAACGAACATTTCAAATTACATCCACTCAAACGAATAAAGAGGGAGGCTTCGCCTTGCCGAGCGCCCTCGCCCTGCAACGAATAAAATATTTCATTGACGTTAAGGTTCATAGATACAGGAAGTTTGAGGCGTTTCACAGACTTCTACCGCATACAGTTCGGGGATTTCGGGTTTAAAACGGTCGTAAAGGAAACGGGCAATATTTTCCGAAGTAGGATGTACCGGTATCACATCGTTCAAGTGCCGGTGATCTAAGGTTTCATCGATATACTGCTGTACGAATCGAAGTGATTTATAATCTTTTACAAATCCGTAAGCATCCAATGTTTTCGATTTCAGGTAAAAACCCACCACATAATTATGTCCGTGCATCCGCGCGCAGGGATGCTCTTTATCCAATTGATCCAATCGATGGGAAGCGGAAAACGAGAAATTTTTACTTATCTTGTACATTTTCAATGCCTTTAACCGGATGCAAAGGTACGAAAATTTTCGATAATGGAAATTTTCCCGTTACTATCCGTTCTTTTCCGGCCATATCTCGCAGAACTTCAACGTCCCGATAGTTTTTTTTCCGCAGCATTTCGACAGCGGCGGTTCCGAAACGCGCATTGATTTCAAAAAAAATCCGGCCGTCCGGTTTCAACAACTCCCGGCCGGCGTCGGCGATTCGCTCGTAAAACAAAAGCGGCTGCTCTTCCGGCGCAAACAAGGCCTCATGCGGCTCATACGCCAATACATTGGGCGACATCGCCGGCTGCTCCGAAGGCGTTATGTAAGGCGGATTACTCACAATCGTATCAAACGAAGAAAAAGGCAATGGAGCCGAAGAAAGAATATCGTGCCGGAAAAACCGGACGTTTACCTTATTTAAATAGGCATTTTGCGCGGCTACTGCCAAGGCTTTTTCAGAAATATCCAACGCATAGACTTCCGCCGCCGGCAAATATTTGGCCAACGTTATTGCAATACATCCCGATCCGGTTCCAATATCCAGCGCCCGATACCCGTCGCCCGTCGCCCGTCGCCCGTCTTTTTTTAATACCTGCTCTACCAATTCTTCCGTTTCCGGACGGGGAATCAGTACGGCTTCATTCACCCGAAACGGCAATCCGTAAAACTCCGTTTCACCCAAAACATACTGCAACGGGCGAAAATTTTTCAATTCTTCCGTAATCTTCCGTATTTGCATACGGTCATTTCCCGATAATTGCTTATCTTTGTCGCGCAAAAGTGTTTGCCTGTCGGCTCGGCAAACCGATTCCAGTATCCGGTAATAGAGCGATCGGATTTCAGCATCGGGATAACAGCCCTGCAATTGCTCACGCATGTATTGTAGCGATTGTTGCATACGAACTAAAATATCTATTTAAACACTAAAAATGTATAAATATTGGATGAGTTAATTATTTTAGTCGAAAATGTTTCTACTTTTGTACAACAAAAATATTGCAAATCGATTATGCACTTAAAAACCGGTTTTTATATTTTATTGGCTACGTTGATTTTAACGGGCTTAGTTTCTTGTTTAGGCAGTTCGGAATATCCCGAATATGAAGTTTCGACCGACGCACAATTAACTTCTTTTGCTATATCGAGCGATTCGCTGGCAGTTTTGGCTACAGCCAAATTCAGCATCGACCAAAAGCAGAATCTTATTTACAATTACGATTCGTTGCCCTATTTAACGGATACGGCTAAGATCGGTTCACAAACAATTGTTACATACACTGCCGGTTCCGGCGCCTCGCCTTCCGTCCGCATACAGTATTTGAATGGCGATACGGCTTGGGTGGCCAGCGGCGATACCTTGCATATCGCTTCTCAATTTGATTTGAAAATTTATTCCCCCAGCGGAAATTCGAAAACTTATACCGTAAATATCAATATCCATCAAATGGATCCCGATTCGGTGCAATACCATCCCGTCAACATTTCCGATGTTCCGGCGATAACGCCTCCCGACTGGGCGTCCCTTACTCAACATTGTCCGGCTCACTTGGAAGTAGTTACCTGTTTGGGATTTTTACGTCCGGACGAACAAAAAGGTTTAGCGTTAATCGTTAAAGATAATGATCAGCTTCATTTCGCGTTCTCGAAAGATTTGACAGAATACCAGGTAGGAGCCGCCATTCCCGAAGATTTTCCCGTTTCGGGATTTTCTGTAATTAACAGCCGGAGTTTTGCCGGCAGGCTGACGATCATCGCCAACTTGCAATCGGTTTGGACAACCGAGGACGGATTGTATTGGACAAATATTTTCGGTACTCGCGAACCCTTACCGACGATTGAGGGAGGAAACGCTTTCCTCTATAACGACGAAATTTGGTTCGTCAATGGTAAAATAGACAATGGCGATTATAATCCGAAAGTCTATTATTCTATCAACGGTGGAATTGTTTGGAAAGAAAAACCGGCCAAAGTGCAACCGCCCGCCGAATTTCCACTCCGGCAGGACGCTCAAGTGGCGCTGACCGCCGATGGAAGCTCTTTTTATATCGTCGGCGGACGAAATCAAAATACGAATACGCCTTCGTTGAACGACGCCTGGCAAGTTGCATTGAATTCCAAGGCGTTTCATCATTAAAATATAATTTTGAAGCTATTTTCACGTTATAATTTTCATGACATCAGCTTCAAAATATATCATCACAAGAGTAGGCTGGATACTGGCTTACATATTGATAAGCTGTTCCGCAGCGGCGGCGCAGGAATACAAGTACGAAATCGGAGGAATGGCGGGAACGGCAATGTACCTCGGCGA
>JAITAH010000117.1 GCA_031284225.1 Dysgonamonadaceae bacterium
TATTTCAATGTAATCTACAAATACCCATACATCGGATAAATGTGTGGCATTGCGCCCTGTCCATGATAAATCACAAGTGGCAATTTTTTTGGAGTAATCAATTGTCGTGATTTTAATGTCCAATGTTTGTGCGCTTGCTGCAATGCTTACAAACATTGCAAAGAGAAAGAAAATTTTTGTTCTCATAATTTTTTGTTTTTAATTATTATTATTTTGCGGCTTGTGGGAGTATTTTATTGCTTTCAAACACAAACTTTTTATTGCATAAAACACTCCCTGCCGCGATTTTTTATTCGCTGCCAATTCTACAACGTTTTGCATTTCTACATTCAGAAAAACGAAACGTGAACTTAATTTATTGTAATTGGAGGTTCTCGTATAACCTGTACGTAAAACAAATTAAATCCACGTTTACCATTTGGAGTTTTTCCTTACGTACATTTAGAAATTTACGAGATTTCCAATTACAGAGTGTAATCCGACATTGCTATCGAATTACTTCTTTCAATAATTTAACGAACATGAATAATACCGCAAATGTAATAAGATTTTTTTTATCTGCAAATTATTTTTTCGTACATTTGTAAAAAAGAATGGCAACAATGGTTATCCAAACCGAAATAACGAAAAAACAAAATGAATTTTTATCGTTGTGCCAACAGCACAATGTCCGTTCATTGTATGCTTTCGGTTCTGCTACCAATGCTAATTTCGACACAACCCGTAGCGATATTGACTTATTAGTGGACATCTACGATAAAGACCCTGTTGCACGCGGCGAAAAACTCCAGTCCTTATGGGATAATTTCGAATTGTTTTTTCGCCGGAAGGTAGATTTGTTGACCGATGCATCTATTCACAATCCTGTTTTGCGTCGAAATATAGACGCCCAAAAAGTACTAATCTATGACGGAACAAGGCAGCAAATACTTGTATGATATTTTGCAGGCAATAGATTTGATAGAAAATTTCACATCCGCTATAAATGGATACGAAAATTATTTATCGGATTTGAAAACACAAAGCGCTGTAGAACGACAATTGGCAATCATTGGCGAAGCTGCTAATCTATATGGGCAATTATTCCCCGATAATACTATTAACACTCTTCGCAAAATTGTGGGGCTTCGCAATCGTTTGGTGCACGCTTATGACGCTATTGACACATCAATTGTATGGGCAATTCTGAAAAATCACTTACCCGTATTGAAAAAAGAAGTACAATCAATACTTTGCCTTGAATAACTGCATTTTTCGGTTTATTATTTCATAAATTGTTCAAAACTTCTCCATAAAAGGAAAAGGTATTTTTGTATCTTTGCCCATTCTTTTTACAATGCTGTTATGGATGCTGTGAATGCTACTTATTTGGATGATAACGTAATTACACTGGACTGGAATGAGCATATCCGGCGGCGGCCGGGCATGTACATCGGCACTCTGGGCGATGGCAGCTCGCCCGACGACGGCATTTATATCCTCTTGAAAGAAGTGCTCGACAATTCTATCGACGAATACGCCATGGGCTTCGGCAAACAAATAAGCGTAACGATTGACGAAGCGCAGGTAACTGTGCGCGACTACGGGCGCGGCGTCCCGCTGACGAAAGTGGTGGCGGTGTCGAGCATCATGAACACCGGCGCAAAGTACGACAACAAAGCATTTAAGAAATCGGTAGGGCTGAATGGCGTTGGTATCAAGGCTGTGAACGCCCTGTCGTCGTCGTTTGAAATTATTTCAGTCCGCGAAGGGAAGTGCAGCGAGGCCGTCTTCTCGCAAGGCCTCTTGCTGAAAGAACGCCAAGGCGACAGTAAAGAAAAAAACGGCACGCTGGTTACTTTCATCGCCGACGAAGAAGTGTTCGGGCATTATGCGTTCAACATGGAGTTCGTGGAACAGATGGTGCGGCACTACACCTACCTGAACGCCGGATTGCAAATTATCCTGAACGGCGAAACCTACGTTTCCAAAAACGGTTTGCTGGATTTACTGAATGAAGACATGGGCGAAGAGCCGCTCTATCCGCCCATTCACTTGCAGGATACGGATATTGAAATGGTGATTACGCACGGACACGAATATGGCGAATCCATTGTGTCGTTCGTGAACGGGCAAAATACCACGCAAGGCGGCACGCACCTGTCGACCTTTCGCGAAGCGGTTTCCAAGACTATCAAAGAATTTTATAAAAAAGATTTTGACCCTGCGGATGTGCGCCATTCAATGGTGGCGGCGGTAAGCATCAAAGTGGAAGAGCCGGTATTTGAGTCGCAGACAAAAACAAAATTAGGTTCAAAAGATATGGCGCCGGGTGGACCGTCGGTACGCAACTTTATTGGCGATTTCCTCAAAGAAAAACTGGATAATTACCTGCATAAACATCCCGAAACCGCCGACATCCTGTTAAAGAAAATTTTGGAGTCGGAAAAGGAACGCAAGGCGATTTCGGGTATCCAGAAACTGGCGCGCGAACGGGCGAAGAAATCAAACCTGCACAATAAAAAACTGCGCGATTGCCGCGTGCACTACAACGACAAACACGAAGCCGCCGAATCCAGCACGCTGTTTATTACCGAAGGCGATTCGGCGAGCGGCTCTATCACCAAAAGCCGCGATGTGAACACACAAGCGGTATTCAGCCTGAAAGGAAAGCCGCTGAATACTTTCGGCATGACAAAAAAAGTGGTGTACGAAAATGAAGAATTTAACCTGCTGCAGGCGGCGCTCAACATCGAAGACGATATTGAAAACCTGCGCTACAACAAGGTCGTCATCGCTACCGACGCCGACGTGGACGGCATGCACATCCGGCTACTGCTGATTACATTTTTCCTGCAATTTTTTCCCGACATCATACGGCAGGGGCATTTGTATATTCTGCAAACGCCGTTATTCCGCGTCCGAAACGTACAAAACAAGAAAGAGACCTTTTATTGTTATACGTCCGAAGAGCGCGAAAAAGCTATCCGGAAACTTGGGGCGCGTAAGGAGATTACCCGCTTCAAAGGACTGGGGGAAATATCGCCGGAAGAATTTGCGGAGTTCATCGGCGAGACCATACGCCTCGACCGCGTGCGCCTGAGCAAAGACGACAACATTCACGACCTGCTGGAATTTTACATGGGTAAAAACACCCCCGACAGGCAAGGGTTTATCATCGGGAACTTGCGTATAGAAGAAGCGTTGGAAGAAATGGGGGAAGAAAGATGAAATTGTTTTAATAGCAATGGAAGTAACTACGAGTTTATATTTAGGAGACAGCAAAGAACAATTAAAACAAGTAGCCGATAATTCGATTGATTTAATTGTTACCTCACCACCGTATGCCGATCAACGTAAAAATACGTATGGAGGTGTTCATGTAGATAGATATGTGGAGTGGTTTTTGCCGATATCCGAAGAGCTGTTTAGGGTACTTAAACCGACAGGAACATTTATTTTGAATATAAAGGAAAAAGTTGTAGGTGGTGAGCGGAGTACGTATGTAATAGAGCTTATTTTGGAAATGAGAAAACAAGGGTGGCTTTGGACGGAAGAATTTATTTGGCACAAAAAAAATAGTTATCCGGGGAAA
>JAITAH010000150.1 GCA_031284225.1 Dysgonamonadaceae bacterium
CCGGCTTGATCGATAAACTGGAAATTAACGGCGACATCCAGGGCGTATATGCCTCGGTCGAATCGCTTAAAGAACAGGGCGTGATTACCGTTACTGCCATACCGTACTACGACGTTAATCAGCGCCGGTTCGAATCGTTGAACGCGGCAGAGAAAATGCTTTGGAAAGAAATAAAAAAATTGCAGGACGGACAGTTCGAAGACTGGCTGGTTCAATCGATCAAAAGCAATATGATTCGTCAGTTCGACTTGCAAATGGAATCGCAATCCACCCGCGCAATGGCGATTATGGAAAGTTTTATCAGCGGACGCGACATGGCCGACCTCCTGAATTATAAAGAACGGGTAAATGCAATTACTACCGAAGAAATTAAATCTATCGCCAAAAAATATTTCGGGCCGGACTTTTTGGCGATTCACTTGAACGAAGGAAAACCGCTCAAAAGCAAGACTATCGACAAACCGGAACTGGATCCGGTGATTCCTGTACGCAACGGCGAATCGGATTATGCCAAGGCATTCAAGCTGTTGCCGGTCAAATATGTTCCCGATTTCGCTAATATGGACGATGTGGAAACCCGGAAAATCAACGACCTGTCTAAACTGTTCTACACCAAGAATCCGGAAAACGATATTTTCTCTCTAACCTTGAAATTCGGCGTCGGCACGGCGAAAATGCCTAAACTTGCACTGGCCGTTCCTTTGGTCAACAATGCCGGAATCATGGCGCAATTAGACGCTCAGGAAGTAAAGCAGGAATTCAGTAACTTGGGAACAACCTGTTATTATACAGTCAATAACGACTACTTGACGGTGGTTTTGTATGGTTTTGAAACCAATCTCGAAGCTTCTTGCAACTTGTTGACCCGTCAGATTTTATTGCCTAAATTGGACGAAAAGCAAATGAACAGCCGCATCGGTAGTTACTATCAGCAACGCCTGTTTGAAAAAGAAGAAAATTCGATTCTGAGCAACGCTTTGTTTCAATACCTGTTGTATAAGGATAAATCGAACTACATCGATCGCCTGAATATGACGAACGTTATCGGGTATTCTATCAGCGATTTGACCGGCGAGTTTCAACGGGCTACCGATTATGAAGCGGAAGCGCATTATGTCGGTAATCTGCCCATCGATCAGGTGCACGATATTCTGAGCCGGAATTTACCGATGAAACAGGGAGAAAAGGCGACTACCTCGCCGGAAATCAAAGACCGGCAAACGTATTCGGAAAACACGGTCTTCTTTTTGCCCCACAGCGACGCCAAACAAAGTACCATCTATTTTTACATTCAGGGCGACGAATATGTCAAAGAAAAAGACCCGTATATCGACGCTTTCAACCAGTATTTCGGCGCCGGATTTTTCACCGATCTGGTACAGCAGGAAATTAGGGAATACCGGTCGATGGCCTATTCCGCAGGCGCTGTCTATTTCAAACCGGCGGTCGAACATAAAAAGGCAGGTTTTTACGGATCCATTGGCACGCAGGCCGATAAGACTATCGAAGCGATCGACATTTTCATGGGCTTAGTGAACGATATGCCGCAATATCCCGAACGGATGGCGAATGTTAAAAGCTATCTGAAAGGCTTGGCGGAAATGGAAAAACCGCAATTCCGCAGCGCCAGCGAACAGTATGAAGCTTGGAAACTCCGGGGCTACTCCCAATCGCCGTCCCAAACCCATCTGAAAACCATCGATAGCCTCACGTTCGACGACATTGTGAAATTCTACGAAGAAAATATCAAAGGTCGTCCGGTGGCGATTGCCATTGTCGGCAACCCGAAGCAAATCGATGAAAAAGCGCTGGCTAAGTACGGAAAAATAGTTAAACTGTCGCCGGCTAAATTGTTTAGCGATAAATAAAGGCCGGCGCAACTTCAACCCGTAATGCCCCAAAATTAAAAAAATCATTATCTTTGTTCCCCAAATGGGAAGAATAGTTGCAATTGATTACGGAAAAAAACGAACGGGGCTGGCGGCGTCCGACCCGCTGCAAATGATTGCCGGCGGGTTAGGCGCCGTCGAAAGCGGTAAAGCGATCGACTATCTGCGGGATTATGCCGCCCGCGAAGACGTGGAACTGTTTATTCTGGGCGAGCCGCGCAGTATGAATTACGAGCCTTCGGAAAATATGCAGCGCGTCCGGCAATTCCGGCAGAAATTACAAAAAGCGATTCCTTCCATTGCTATTCAAATGGTGGATGAACGGTTTACATCGGTCCTGGCGCACCGGGCAATGCTCGAAGGCGGATTGAAGAAAACGCAACGGCAAAACAAAGCCCTGGTCGATGAACTGAGCGCAACCATTTTATTACAAACGTATTTGGAAACTATTCGAAAATGATACTCCCGATTTATTTATATGGCCATCCCGTGCTGCGGAAGACGACGAAAGACATTCCGCCGGATTATCCCCAATTATCCGCATTGCTGGAAAATATGTTTGAAACGATGTATCAGGCCGACGGCGTTGGTCTGGCCGCTCCGCAAATCGGCCTCGAAGATCGGATATTGGTCATCGATCTCAGTATCTGCGAAAAGGACGACCCTTCCTGCGCCGGATTCAAAAAAGTCTTCATCAATGCGCATATCATTGAACGGGACGGCGAAGAAATCGCAATGGAAGAGGGTTGCCTCTCTATTCCGGATATTCACGAAAAGGCGCTGCGTCCCCACCGGATACGCATCCGGTATCTGGACGAAAACCTGCAACCGCACGACGAAGTGTATGAAGGATACAAAGCCCGCGTCATCCAGCACGAATACGACCATCTGGATGGGATCCTTTTTACTGATCGCATTGCCGGCATCCGCAAACAAATGATTCGCTCCAAACTGAACCGGATCATGACGGGGAATGTCAGTTGTTCGTATAGGGTTAAGAGGACGAGAGATTAGAGATTAGAGATTAGAGATTAGAGTTTGGAGAAAATAAATAAACCTTTTAATCCAATCTATCCCAAAAAACTTCCGGAAATTCCGGTTCCAACGATTCTTGCGTTTCAAAGATCCCGAAAACCGAAGAGCCGGAACCCGATAGGCTTGCGTAAACGGCGCCCTTTTCGTACAGCTTCTGCTTAATAGCGCCTATGGCCGGAAAACGGGCAAATACGCCGGCCTCAAAATCGTTGATCAAATGGTCTTTCCAGGTTTTTACCGGACGGGAGATGCTGTCGCGAAGGGATTCTTTGGGCAATCGAGGCCTCACGCCGGCATAGGCTTCCGGCGTCGAACTGTGAATATCCGGCTTAATAATCGCCAAATAATATCCTGCAAGATTGACCTGTATCGGCGTAAAAACCGTGCCAATACCTTCGGCGAATACCGGCCGGTTCTCAATGAAAAACGGACAGTCGGCGCCCAACTGCGCGGCGTATTCGGCCAATTGGTTATCCGGGAGATGCAAACCGGCAAAAGCATTCAGCAATTTCAGCATAAACGCCGCATCGGCCGACCCGCCGCCCAAACCGGCGCCAAACGGAATGTTTTTTTGCAGATAAATCGCTATTTCCGGAAGCGCATAACGTTTTTTCAACAATTGATAAGCCTTAAAAACCAGGTTCTTTTGCGGGTCGCCGTCCATCGGAATCCCCGTTTGAGTCAACGTGGTTACGGCGGCGGCGGACGGAACAATCTCTAAAACATCCTGCCACCGCACCGGATAAAAAACCGTTTCGATGTTGTGATAACCGTCCGGGCGTTTCGACACTACATTCAAGCCCAGGTTTATCTTTGCATTGGGAAAAGTAATCATACCGTATCCTTTCGACTTTCCCGCAAAGTTAAGATTAAATTTCCAGGTTTCTTCTATAAATTGGAGATAAAAGAAAGACTAAAGAAGAAAGAAATAGACGTAAAGACTTGAAAGACAATTTTGATCTTTCATGTCTGTATTTATCTTCTTCTGTCTTTTATCTTACATCTATTTTATTTCTCTGCGTATATATGAAGACTTTTATGTACTTTTGTGTCAAATATTTTTGCTCGAAATTCGCATTATGTTAGATTATAACGCTTCTGTTCTGTTAATATACACAGGAGGAACTATCGGAATGATAGAAGATCCGGAAACCGGCACATTAAAGCCTTACGATTTTCACCATTTGAAAGAATATGTGCCCGAACTCAACCGCCTCAAATTCAATATCGACAGCATTCAGTTCGAACAACCTATCGATTCGTCGGACATGAACCCCGAACAGTGGAAGAAACTCGTCTGGATTATCGAAGAAAACTATAACAAGTACGATGGATTTGTTATTTTACACGGCACGGATACGATGGCTTATTCGGCTTCTGCGCTGAGTTTCATGCTGGAAAACCTGAATAAACCGGTTATCCTTACCGGGTCGCAACTGCCGATCGGCAAAATCCGTACCGACGGCAAAGAAAATCTGATTACCGCGCTGGAAATTGCCGTGGATAAAGATCCGGACGGAAAAGCGTTTGTGCAGGAAGTTTGCATCTTTTTCCAAAATCTCTTGATGAGGGGCAACCGCACGACTAAAATTAGCGCGTCGTATTTTAAGGCGTTTAATTCGTTCAATTTTCCGATATTGGCGGAGGCCGGCACTAAAATTCATTACCGGCACGATTTGAGGCATCGTTCGGTGCGCAACATTTCGCCCAAATTCCATTCTTCGCTCGACTCGAATGTGGCGATTGTCAAAATCTTTCCCGGCATATCGGCCAATATATTAAAGGCTATGATTGCCATTCCTCATCTGAAAGGAATTGTGTTGGAAACTTACGGCGCCGGCAATTCCCCCGGTAAAAAATGGTTTTTGGATATTATCGAAGAAGCGGTAAACAACGGAATTGTGGTAGTGAATGTTACGCAATGCGCTTCCGGTTCGGTCGATATGAAGCGTTACGAATCGGGAAAAGCGTTGAAAGACCTCGGCGTTATTTCCGGTTACGACATTACGACCGAAGCCGCGGTCGCCAAACTGATGTTCCTTTTCGGTTTGGGCTTAGACAGGAAAGAAGTAAAAACCTTCATGAAAGTCTCTCTGGTGGGAGAGGCGACGATCGAATAAACGTAAAAGAGTGGTGCGCTAATGTTGAAGAACGCAACGGACAGGGAAACGATAGACCTGGGCGTCGCCCAATTCCTTTTAGGAACATTCGGCTGATCGCGGCCATAAGTTCATCCCTCATTTCACTTCGCTCCCCGGAAGCACATCGCCTGCCGGCTGGATAAGCGTCAGGCAGCCATCGGCGCTTTCGGCCGATAAAATCATCCCCTGCGATTCAATTCCCTTGATTTTGCGGGGCGCAAGATTGGCGATAAAGCACACATTTTTTCCTACCAACGTTTCCGGTTCGTAGTGTTGGGCTATTCCGGAAAGGATCGTTCGACCGCCCTGTCCGTCGTCAATTTTGAATTGCAGCAATTTGTCGGTTTTCGGCGCTTTGGCACATTCCAGCACTTTTCCCACGCGAATGTCCAATTTGGCAAAATCGTCGAACGTAATTTCCGGTTTAACAGGCGCCGCCGGGCGATTCTTCCATTCATTGGCTTTGCGGGCGTCTAAGAGTTTTTGCATTTGTTTTTCGATCGTATCCGTTTCGATTTTTTCAAACAGCAGTTCCGGTGGATTGAGCGGATGGCCAGCTTCCAAAATACCGGCATCTCCCAATTGCTCCCATTTCAACGCCGACTGATTGATTAATTGCTTGATTTTATAAGAAGTAAACGGCAAAAAAGGCTCGAAGGCGATGGCTAAGTTAGCCGTGATTTGCAAGCTCATGTTCAGGACGGTTGCCGTGCGGGCGGCGTCGGTGGGGAAAGTTTTCCATGGCTCGGTATCCGCGAGATATTTATTCCCGAT
>JAITAH010000160.1 GCA_031284225.1 Dysgonamonadaceae bacterium
GGCCCGTACGTCCGGCAAGCGCGGTAATCGGCGCCTTCTTTATCCATTCCGAAAGCAGACCAGACGGCGGGACGGTAAATCGCATCGTCGCTCACATTGTGCATGCAAACCGGAATGTGCAGCATGGATGCCAGCGTTATCAAATCGGCGCCAATATGTCCGTAGCTAATCGACCCGTGATTGGCGCCCCAATCATTCATCACCGAATAGACGTCTTGGAAATTCGGACGGTCCGTTAAGCGAGGAACAAACCAAGTGGTCGGCCAGCCTTTGTCTGTCCGTTCGTCGATAATTGCATGTATTTCGGGGTCGATATCGGCTGTCCAACCTTCGGCTAACTGCAATACGGGACCGATGCCTTTAATCAGGTTCAGGCGAACCATCGTGCAGGGCATTCCGCCCTTCGACAGGAATTTGGACGAGAAACCGCCGCCCCGGAAGTACTCGCGATTGGCGGGCATCCATGTAGTAGCGTCCAAACAGGCATTGGCTTCCGCTTCGGTAATCTCCCAAAAAGGTTTCATTGCCGGGTGGCCGGAGTTATCGTTTTGGCGGCCGCTTCCGTCTAACGAGGCGGCGCCCGAATTGATTAAGTGAATCATGCCGTTGGCGGCTAAGCCTTCCAGTTTCTTGCCCGTAACCCGTTCTACGGCTTCGGGACTCCAATAGGTGCGAACGTCGGCAAAGATTTGCGCTGTGTTGGTCAGCAGATAGCCGAACAGCATGGCGGCGCCGTTCAAGGCGTCGTTTTCCGTTGCCACGATGTAGGGAGCGCGCACGCCCGACCAGTCGAAAGACGAATTAAGCAGGGCTTCGGTAAAATCGCCGTTCGGATAAAAATCCGTCCATTGGCGTTGCCCCTGAAAACCGGCGGCGATGGCGTTGTGTCCTAAAGATTCTTCGCCGAATCCCATTTCTTTTAATTTCGGGTTACCAGTCATTAAATCTTTGACGATCAAAGTCATTTTTACAATAAATTCCCAATCGGCATCGCGTTCCGCACGGTTCTTCACCAAATGCGGTTTATTGATGGTGTCTTCGCCTTCCCGGCAATGTGCATGTGCCCAAGCCAGCGCTTTTTCGTATTCGTCGTTGTCGTAAATGCCCAAAGTCATGCGGCGGATGATTTCCACTTCGTCGATGCCTTCGCAACGCATACCGAGGTAGTCTTCAAAGAAATCGGTATTGACAATCGAACCGGCAATGCCCATACAAACGGCGCCAATCGAAAGATAGGATTTACCGCGCATAATGGCTACGGCCAATCCGGCTTTGGAGAATCGCAGCAGTTTTTCCTTTACGTCTTCCGGAATACCGGCGGCGCCGGCGTCCTGCACGTCGCGTCCGTAAATGCCGAAAGCGGGTAAGCCTTTTTGCGCATGTCCGGCCAGTACGGCGGCTAAATAAACGGCGCCCGGCCGTTCCGTCCCATTGAATCCCCACACGGCTTTGACGGTATGCTGTTCCATATCCATCGTTTCGCTGCCGTAGCACCAGCAGGGCGTAACGGTGATCGTAACGCCTACGCCTTCTTTCCGGAATTTCTCGGCGCAAGCGGCGCTCTCGGCCACCCGTCCGATAGAGGTATCGGAAATCACGCACTGAACCGGCGTTCCGTCGGGATATTTTAATGTAGCGGTCAGCAGTTCTACAACGCTTTTTGCCATATTCATCGTTTGATTTTCCAACGATTCGCGAATGCCTCCCATCCGTCCGTCAATCACGGGGCGAATGCCTATTTTCGGCCATTGGCCTTGATACCTGTTTTTCATGTTCGCTTTTTATTTAGGTAAATTAAATGCCGTTTTCAGTTCGTTCATTTGTTCCGTCGTCATTCCCTGCGGTTCAAACCCCATGGAACGGGCGGTAAGGTAGATTTGCGCCGATTTGGAAAGCGTATCCACGCTGTCGAAAGCTTCCATAATATTTTCGCCGACGGCTGTAACGCCGTGTTTTTCCCACATTACTACATCGTATTCGGCCAATGCCTGAATAGTGGCGTCGGCCAAATCGAACGAACTGGGTAATGCGTAAGGAATGATACCTAATCCGCGCGGACAGAACGCGCGGGTTTCGGGAATCATGCTCCAAAGCAGATGCGTCAACACGTCTTTTTCTAAGAATGCCGGATGGTGAGTCATGGCAATCAAATCGGTGGGATGCGTATGGAGGACGGCTTTATAATTCGAAGCTTTTCCTATCAAATAATTATGTATCGACAGGTGGGAGGCCAACTCGGATGTCGGTTTTACAAGACGGTCGGCAATGATTTCGTAATGGCTGCCATCGTCCAAAATCCGGATGATTGAACCGTTTTCCATCGGATAACGCGCCAAATCGCGCATCCGCAGATTGGTTCCCTTGCAGAAGAAATAGCTGCCGCGCAAGTGAGGAAGCGTTCGTCCGATGGGGATGACGGCGCTCAGGGATGGCATGTTCCGTATTTCATCGTCTATCCGGTCGGTTACGTTGATTGTGATATTTCCGCCGTTGCGTTCCGCCCATCCTTTTTGCCAAAGGTAACCGGCCACTTCGGCCACTTCGTCGATTTGCCGTTTGAGTTCGGCTCTGTTGTTCAGTATTGACATTTTTTTTCGGATTTTTATTTATGAATCTTTTCCGTATCGTTCTTCCGAGATTTGTTTCAACGCTTTGCCGCGCGTATTGGGCGTCCAAGCAACTCCCACGATCAACGCGATTACCAACAAGCCTACCATAATATTACCGGCTGTATAGAAACCGGCGGAGGCATAAACGCCTGTGAAAACGAAAGACCATATTGCCGCTCCGCCCCGCACAATAAAAAACATCACTCCCTGAGCTGCCGCACGGTAACGGGCAGGAAAAAGTTCCGTTGCCCACAACGCATAAAAGGCTTGTACGCCGAATCCTGCATGAATGCCCCACAGTATGACAAACGTCCACAGCGCGGTAGTATTGGTAATACCTACGAAGGTCAGAATAATCCAAGCGGCCACGCCCAGCGTTGTGCCGAAAGCATATAAAAGGCGCTGATTCACTTTATCGGCCAAAAGGGCAAAACCGGTAAAAGAAAACAATGCGGTTAATCCCCACATCGCCATTTGCAGGAAGTTTGCGGTTTCGTTGCTCAGTCCGCCGGCGGTTTCATAAACGTGCGGCATAAAGAAACCCATTGCGCCTGCCACGAAATTCCACGTCAAATAAATGCCTACCAAGAATACGATGGTTTTTACATTAATCATATTCATAAACAGTTCTTTGTATGGATTTTCCCGTTTACCGACTACTTTCTGCTTCTTTAATTCCATCCACTCTGCCGATTCGTTCAGTTGCCGTTGCAGGAGCCAAGCAATTAATGCGACAATGAATAAGGTAAAAAATATCAGCCGGTTGCCGAACAGGTTAAGTGCGGCGATATCTTGGGTTTGCAATATCCAAGCGCCCAACCGGCGTACTTCATCGCCCAAGGGGCCGGTGGGGGAAAACAGCCAGCCGAGCAGGAAAATGATTGCCGGCCCGATCGACCAAGCAAACTGCGAAATACCGATGTTTCGCCCGCGGTTATGGATTTCCGACGTTTCGGATATGTAGGTCCAAGAAGCGGGAACGCCTACGCCCACCGAAATGCCGGTGATCAGGAATCCGGTAAGCAACATCGGAAAGTTGCACGAAAACAGAATAATCCCCACGCCCAGCATGTAAAGCAACATATTATAAGTATAAATGTTTTTCCGTCCATATCGATCGGCCAGTCGTCCGCCGATGATAGCGCCTAACGCGGCGCCAAAGCAATTTGCGCTCAATGCGTTGAGCCAACCGAGATCGGTTTCCGTTAATCCGAGGTAATTTTGCCAGAGCGTCAGGCCGCTTGCGCCTGCTACAATGGAACCCGCATCCAGATAATTGGTCAGCGATACGGCTATTGTGCTTTTTAAACTCCCTTTTTGTTGTTCCATAATCGTTTATTTACCTTTTAGCAGTTACTTCTTTTTCGTATTGCTGAATTTCCGTAATATAATCTTCGCCGACCGGAATGTCGTTTTTCAGGCAGAAATAATCCCAAACGGCGTTCCAAGGCAAGCTTTTGGCTTCTTCCAACAACGCCAAGCGTTCAAAGTACCGGCCTTTTGCTTCGTATTCGCGCAGTTGCGGGAGAGGTTCCAACAGGGCTTGCAGAAAGGCTTTTTGCGTAGCGCGAATACCGATGACGTAAGCGCCCAAGCGATTGATGGAAGCGTCAAAATAATCCAATCCAATATGTACGCGGTTCAAAGCGGCGGCGCGGACGATTTCTTTGGCCAACTCCAATACTTCGTCGTTCAGAATGGTTACGTGGTCGGAATCCCAGCGAATCGGACGACTTACGTGCAACATGATTTCCGGCGTAAACAGCAAAAGCGAAGAAATTTTATCGGCAATGCTTTCCGACAAATGAAAATGCCCGGTATCTAAAGTAACGATTTTCTGCTTTTTCGCGCCATAGCCCAAATAAAAATCGTAGGATCCGACGGTGTAACTTTCCAGTCCGATGCCGAACAATTTGGCTTCGATACAGTCTTTCATGTGCGCGTATTCTTTCGCAAAGATCTCGTCGAGCGACTGTTCCAACAGTTGACGGTATTTCAACCGATTGACGGTATAATCTTTTGCGCCGTCGTGTATCCAGAGGTTCATGATGCAGGGATCGTTCTGGAATTTTCCCATTTCCTCGGAAATCAGGCGGCAGCGTTTGGTATGTTCGATCCAGAACCGGCGGATGGCGGGATCGGGATTCGCCAGCGTTAAATCGCCGCTTTTAGGATGTCCGAAAGAGGTAGAATTGAAGTCCAGTTTCAGGCCTTTTTCTTTCGCCCATTGCATCCAACTGACAAAATGAGCCGGTTCTACAGCATCTCGGTCAACGATTTTCCCCTGAAAATCGCCGTAAATGGCATGCAAATTCAGGCGATGGCCGCCGGCTACCAGCGTCAACACTTTTTCGATATCCCGGCGGATTTCTTCCATGTTCCGCGCTTTACCCGGATAATTGCCGGTTGCCTGAATGCCGCCTCCGCCCAGATTGCCGAGATTTTCAAAGCCGGTTACATCGTCGGCCTGCCAGCAGTGAATGGATATGGCGATTTTTTGCAGTTCGTCGAGTGCCTTTTCCGCATCGACGCCGGCGTCGGCATAGCGTTCTTTCGCTATTTCATACGATTTTTGAATACTTTCACTTTTCATAATTTATTATTGTTTATTATTGAATTTTTGTTTGCGGATAAAATACTTCCGGCACAATCGACCGGCGGATAATGCTCCGTATTTCATTCAGCGATTGCACGACGCCCAAGCCTTTGGCCTGCATCATGACATTGCCGAGTGCGGTAGCTTCGGCAGGGCCTGCCACGACGGGAATACCGATAGCGTCGGCCGTCATCCGGTTCAATTGTCTGTTTTGAGAGCCGCCGCCGATCACATGCAATTTTTCGATGGGAAAGGGCGCCATTCTTTGCAGACTGGTTAATACTTCTTTGTATTTCAGCGTTAAACTGTCGAAGATGCAACGGATAAATTCTGCCGGAGTTTCCGGAACTTTCCGGTTGTGTTGCCGGCAATAATCGGCAATCGCGCGCGTCATACTTTCCGGATGAGCAAAAGACGGATGGTCGGGATCGATAACGGACTGAAAACCGGCGACCGAACCGGACATTTCTGCCATTTCGGAATAGGCGTATTTCTGTCCGGACGCTTCCCATTCTTTGCGGCACTGCTCCAATAGCCACATGCCGGTAATGTTTTTCAGGAAACGGGTAGAGCCTTCGACGCCGCCTTCGTTGGTGAAATTCAGCCGGTAGGCTTCGTCTGTGATAATGGGTTCTTTCACTTCGATACCCATCAGCGACCAAGTTCCCGAACTGAGATAGGCAAAGTTTTCGTTTTCCGCCGGCACAGCGGCAACCGCCGAAGCCGTGTCGTGTCCCGCAACTGCAATGACCGGAATTTCGGGCAATCCGCATTCCTTTGCAACGCTTTCCGTTAACCGGCCGATCGCCGTACCGGGCATTATCAGGGTTTGCATGATGGAGGACGGAAGATTCAACGCTTCAAACAGCCGGGCTTCAAAGCGCTTCGTCCGAGGATTCAATAATTGCGAGGTAGATGCGATGGTATATTCGCAAACCTTCTTTTCCGTCAGAAAATACGACAAAGCGTCCGGCATAAACAGGATACTGCGGGCGGCCTTCAACGGGGAAAAGTTTTCGCTCCGAGCGGCAAACAGCTGATAAATACTGTTGAAATTCATGATTTGAATACCCGTCAAACCATACGTTTCTTTGGAGGGAATGTGTTTGAAGAAGGCCTCCGGCGCGCCGAGGGTATAAGGGTCGCGATAGGAACGCGGCTGACTTAAAAGGGTTCCGTCTTCGCCCAAATAAACGAAATCCACGCCCCAAGTATCGACGCCGATAGCGTCCAGCGGAATGTGCAGGGAAGCGGCAGTAGCCAATCCCTCTTTCAACGCTTCGTACAGCGCAAAAATATCCCAATAATATTTATCCCCGACGCGGATGATTTTGTTCGGAAAACGGGTGAGTTCTTTTAATTCGACTACGCCGTTTTGCAACGTGCCCACTATCGAACGTCCGCTCGTAGCTCCTATATCGAACGCAAAAAAATGATAAGTCTTCTTCTGCACTTTTTACCAGAAATAAATGTAAAACAATACGGTAATACCCAAAATGATGCAGGTATGGATAACGTCCCACTTATCCCACGATGCACGAGTGGCCGCTTTTTGTTCCGGCGAAGTAGAACCAAACGTCAAGCCCTGAATTTGAGCGGCCGGCGCCGGTTTGGTAAACAGACTGATTAAGATAATCATCGCTATACAGAACAATAGCATACCTCCGGAGAAGAACAACCAGTTGACGTCGAAAAACAGGTTTTTGAACCAACTGTCGCCGGCCGTCAAGCCTGCAGCCGACGCATAATAAACTTTCGCGCCCAAACGGGTAATTCCGATGAGGAATCCGATAATCAAGCCCCACATACCGCCCTTGGGCGTAATCTTCTTGGAACAGATGCCCAGCAGGAAGGCGGCCGCAATGCCCGGCGCCAACACCGATTGCACATCCTGCAAATAATTGTAGAGCACCGACCCCACGCTTTTCATTACCGGAATCCAGAGAATACCGAGCACAACGATCACCACCGTTGCGATTCTTCCTACATACAACAAGTTTTTTTCGGAGGCTTGGGGTTTATATTTTTTATAAAAGTCGATCGTAAACAGCATGGCCGACGAGTTGAACAGCGAAGCCAGCGAACTCATCAACGCCGCCAAGATACCACACACGACTAAACCTTTCACACCGGCCGGCAGCAATTTGGCCACCAGGGTCGGAAAAGCGGCGTCGGCCGTAGTCAGTTGAAACGCCTCGCCGTTGACGACAACGCCGTTTTTCATCATGGCATAAGCAATCATCCCCGGAATCATGAACAGGAACACAGGCGTCAACTTCAAATAAGCGCCGAAAATAGCGCCTCGACGCGCCTGTTTTTCATTTTTTCCCGAAAGCACCCGCTGCACAATGTACTGGTCGGTACACCAATACCAGAAACCGATTACCGAAGAACCGATCAGCACGCCCAGCCAAGGAAAATTCGTGTCGCGATTACTGCGAATCAGGTTAACCATGCTATCGCCGTATTCGTTGACGGGCGTTGCCCGCGCCGCTTCCAACACCTGCTCCCAACCGCCTACGGCTTTCAAGCCCAAGGCAAGAATGATAAGCGAGCCTAACAATAAGATAGGCGTTTGCAGCACCGACGTATAAAGCACGGATTTCATTCCACCGATCACCGTATAGAGGGCGGTAATCAACACCAGACCGATGGCGGCAATCCAGAAAAAGTCGATCCCCCAGATTTCCTGAATACCGAATACTTCTTTGAAAACCAGTCCGCCGGCATAAACCGTTACGGCCACCTTCGTCAATACATAACTGACTAAGGAAATGACGGACAGAATGGTGCGGGATTCTCGGTTATAACGTTTTTCTAAAAATTCCGGCATGGTATAAACCATGCTGCGGGAATAAAACGGGACGAATACCCATCCGAGTATCAAAATCATCCATCCTTGAATTTCCCAATGCGCCATCGCCATCCCGCTTGATGCGCCGGCGCCCGCCAAACCAATCAAATGTTCGGAACCGATATTCGATGCAAAAATCGAAGCGCCGATAGCCAACCACGTAGCATCCCGTCCGGCCAAAAAATAATCGCCCGAAGTATTCTGTTTCTGTTTAAATACCCAAACGACAATCGCCACGAGTATGACGGCAAAAATGCCGATAACAATCCAATCTAACGTTAACATATTTTTCTTACTTATGAATTAGAAATTTTCGGTAAACCGGCCGATTTCCCGATATTTTTTATACAGTTTCATATAAACGGCATGATTGGCTGGATCCGGTTGATATTCGGAAGCAAATCCTTGCCCCATCGCTTGTTGAGCGTCTTCTACTTTTTTGTAAACGCCGGCGACTACCGCGGCAAACATAGCCGCTCCAAAGGCGCAGGCCTGTTCGGTACGCGCCACCTTGATAGGCATTCCCAGCACATCGGAAAGGGTTTGCATCACCAGCGGCGATTTCAGCGAGATACCGCCAATGCCGATCACTTCCCGGATTTCAACGCCGTTTTCCAAGAAACGATCGACAATGGCTTTCGATCCGAAAGCGGTCGCTTCTACCAAAGCTTTGAAAATCAGCGGAGCCGTGCTCCCCAGCGTCAAACCCGTTAGCGATCCTTTCAGTAATTGATTGGCGTCGGGCGTTCGGCGGCCGTTCATCCAGTCGGTAGCCACCAATGCGCTTTCCGATACCGGAATTTTTGCCGCTTCTTCGGACAATTCCGGAATGATTCGGTCGGAAATTTCCCGAATCAACTGTTCTTTGGTTACAGAATCGACGAGGGTCGAATCGGCCAGGAAGCGCGTAACCGGCCATTCCAGTACCCGTTTGAACCACGCATAAATATCTCCAAAACCCGATTGTCCGGCTTCCAAGCCCACCAAACCCGGAATGACCGAGCCATCGACCTGTCCGCAAATACCGGGAATCAGCTTATCGCCCATCGTTTCGTAAGGCACCACCATCACGTCGCAAGTAGAAGTGCCGATGACCCGGACAAATGCGCCCGGACGGATTTCCGCACCCACCGCGCCAAAATGGCAATCGAACGCGCCGACGGCTACCGCCACCGCAGTATTTAATCCCAAACGCAACGCCCATTCGTCCGACAAGTAACCCACTTTGGTGTTACTGGGACAGGTATATTCAAACAAGTGCGCCCGGAATCCGGCCAGGAGCGGGTCGAGCGTTGTCAGAAATTCTTCGGAAGGCAATCCGCCCCACGACGGATGCCACAGGGCTTTGTGTCCGGCGGCGCAACGGCTGCGAACCACCCTTTCCGGTTGAGTTTTACCGGTGATCAGCGCCGGCAACCAATCGCAATGTTCAATCCACGAACAGGCTTTTTCCCGAACGGCGGCATCTTCGCGCAAGACATGCAGCATTTTTGCCCACACCCATTCCGAGGAATAGATACCGCCTTCATACTGGGTATAATCCACTGTCCATTTCTTGGCCAGTTGATTGATTTCCATTGCTTCCCGAACAGCCGTATGGTCTTTCCACAAAACGAACATCGCATGAGGATTTTC
>JAITAH010000166.1 GCA_031284225.1 Dysgonamonadaceae bacterium
GTTATGAAAGCCGGAAGCGCGCATTACCACCTCAATCCGACGGTTTTTCAACAAAAACCGGCCATCAGGACGTCGGTGAATTTCAAAACCAACTCGTTTTTTGACAAGATATTTTCCATTCGCGATACGCTGACGGCTTATGCCGCCATTTCCAATTATGCGCCTCTCTATCATATCCGTTCGATACATGAAGGTAATACCCACTTTATGGAAGAAATGTGGACGCGGAAATTCGGAAGCGATTACACCGAAATACAAACCCAACGCACGCAGAACGGCAAAATTCGTATCGATACCCTGCTCAGCGTTTCCGGTTTGGGATACGATCTTCTCAACATCTTTCTCTATGTGCGTCAACTCGATTATACCTCCCTGAATCCGGGCGATAACCTGCAAATAACTATTTTTTTAGGAAATAAAAAAGCCAATCTCATTATTCGCTATGCCGGACCTACGATCGTCGAAAGGCATAACCAGTCAAAGCAAAACGCTTTTTTCCTGTCGGTCGATATTGCCAACGAGGTGTTTGCCGAAGCCAAAAACGCTATGGAAATCTGGATCAGCGATGACGAATATCATGTCCCGCTAAAAATGAAAGCCAAACTGAAAATCGGCGCGGCCGAAGCAGAATTGATATAAACAATGGAAGCGATTTATATTACCGGCACGTCCCGGATCGAACATAAAACCCTTGCCTCGGTCGGCTTTTTCGACGGCGTGCACCAAGGTCATCGGTATTTGATCGACCGGATGAAAGAACAAGCCCGTGCGGCCGGACTGAAAACGGCGATTATTACGTTTCCCGTTCATCCCCGCAAGGTGTTACAGCAGGAATATCAACCGAAACTGCTCAACAGTTTTGAGGAACGGTTGGAACGTTTAGCCTCTACCGGTATCGATTATTGTTACGTCATTCCTTTTACCCGGGAATTTTCGGAAACTACCGCCGGCGACTTTATCCGGCAGATCTTACATGCGCAATTACGTGTTAACGAATTAGTGATCGGATACGACCATAAATTCGGCAAAGGCCGTACCGACGCCTACGAACAATATGCCGCTTACGGGCAAGCCTGCGGAATGACGGTCCGCCGCGCCGGACAACTGGCCGAAACCGCCGGACACACCAGTTCGACCGCTATCCGACGCTTGTTGGCCGAAGGTCAGGTGCGAAAAGCCGCCCAAGCCCTCTCCTACCCTTATACGCTGACGGGCGAAGTTATCCACGGCAACCATCTGGGAAGAACCATCGGTTTTCCAACGGCGAACCTCGATTTGAACGACAAAGAAAAAGTCATCCCTCGCGAAGGCGTGTATGCAGTGAATGTAACCGTAGAACGCCAGCCATACCAAGGAATGGCCTACATCGGCACACGCCCTACGATCGCTTCCTCCGGCGAACAGCGCATCGAAGTGCATATTTTCGATTTCGACCGGGACATTTACGGCGAACAACTCCGCATCGAATTTACAGATTTCCTTCGTCCCGATATCCGATTCGAGGGATTGGAACAACTGAAACAGCAATTAACGCAGGACAGGCGGAAGGCCATTGCCGGTCATCGCCGACAGGATTGACGTTTTTTAGAGCCGTTCGCCGCTTTCAACAGACGGTTCGGGAGGAAATTTGCTTTTCTCTCTTTCGGTAATCGACGTATATTGAAACGCCATGAAAATAATATAAAGCGGAATCAGACACAAAAGGCCGACATAGATAAGCGCAAGCAATAAACTTTCTATCCATCCGACAGATTCTACCGCAAATATCGTATAAAGAATCCAGGGCATGGTTAAGATATAGGTGATGACTCCTACTATCACCAGACCCAGCAGGCAAGTTACGAAGGTAGAACCCCAATACCGGAAGCCTTTCCGGAAACCTTTTTGAATGCTTTTCCATGCAGACATCGATTCCAGATAAACCGGATACTGTATCAACGAAAACGCCGGAAGGAGAACAATAACCAGAACCAGAATCAGCAAAAAAACCAGCGCGAACAGCATACCCGCCATCACCGAAAAGGAACCGGCGGCCAGCAGAGCCAGCGGAACGGTTAGAATAAGCATCACCGCAAGGATAACCAAAGCGACGATGCAATACTGGACAAATAATTTCCCGGCAATGGAAAAGAATCTTCCTTTCAAATCGGCCCAGCCGGTTTCCGGCCTGAGTGAGCCTTCGACGTATTTACTCAGGATAGCGCCCGACATGGAACAGATAAACAGCGAAAACAGTAGCGATACAATCGCCGTACCGGCATCAGCAAGCGTGTAGCCGGAACGGATATCTGCCGAATTTTCTATCATTGCATAGATCTTCTGTACATTGCACTGCGTGAAATACCCCATCAACAGCGCCAGCGCCAGTCCCACCGGCAGGATGTTTTTTACCCAGACTTTTCCATTTTTACAGACAAAATCACTGGTGGCGGAAAAGCGTTCCGCAAGGGTGCGGATTTTGTAAAATTCAACTTGTGTTTCCATACTTTTTTTTATTTTTATCAAGTACAAATTTAATAAATTTCGGGGAAC
>JAITAH010000171.1 GCA_031284225.1 Dysgonamonadaceae bacterium
TTGGAAATAAAATCGGTATGGATGTTGGACGAGAAACCGTATTCGTATTCTTTACTGGTAAATTCGTTGAGTATGTTGTTTGTATTTTCTGACGTCATCTTAATCGGAATAATGGTAAAATTTAACAGGTTGCGGTCGCGCCATTCATCGGCGAATGTAATGTATTTCTTCGTATATCCATTCTTTAACTCGCATAATTTGCTGTTTTTATTTGTTTATTTGCGGCAAAGATAAGAATTTTTCCGCCAAATTATTTAATTTTGCAGGCAATAATCATTAAGGGAAGCACATTGATTAACGTTGAAATTGATCGCGATTCGGGTTTTTGTTTCGGAGTGGTAAACGCCATTCAGCACGCCGAAGAGGAATTGGCTGCCAATTCCGATCTCTATTGCTTGGGCGATATTGTCCATAACAGTCAGGAAGTTGCCCGTTTGCAAAAAAAAGGCCTGAAAACGATTAATCACGAGGATTTGCAGAGAATGTACAACAAAAAGATTCTGCTCCGCGCTCATGGCGAACCGCCTTCTACCTACGAAATGGCCGCCCGGAACCACATTCAGATTGTAGATGCTACTTGTCCGGTTGTGTTGCAGTTGCAAAAGAAAATTCGGAAAATCTATCAATCGTCCGACTGGGAAAACTCTCAGATTGTGATTTTCGGCAAAATTGGCCATGCCGAAGTGAACGGTTTAGTCGGACAAACCGAAGGAACGGCGATCGTTATCGAAACCAAAGAAGACCTCAGTCTGTTGAATTTCAATAAAAATATTTATCTTTTTTCTCAAACGACCCTGTCGGTAGAAGATTTCAAAGAAATCGTACAGGAAATCCAAGCCCGCATCGAACCGCCGGTTGTCTTCCATTTTTTCGATACCATTTGTCGGCAGGTAGCGAATCGAATCCCACACATCCGGAAATTCGCCATACAGCACGATTTGATTTTGTTTGTAGCCGGTAAAAAAAGTTCCAACGGAAAAGTGCTGTTTTATGAATGTAAACAGGCAAATCCGAATACTTATCTTATATCTAATCCGGAAGATATCGATCCCGCATGGTTCAAAAACGTAGCTTCGGTAGGTATTTGCGGAGCAACGTCCACGCCCAAATGGTTGATGGAAGAAGTGGCACATTTCGTTCTTTTTGTCATACCGGCCTGTTAATTAGATTTAACTTTGATTTTTTACAGTTAAAAATGTTGAAATCAACATACTAAATACCTTTTTAGTATGTTATTTGTAATGGATATAAAGAGAACAAAAATCTGTCATAATTACAAATTAAAAAAGAAGATAACATGAAGAGTTGGAAAATGTTTTTTGGCGCAGTGTTCGTATCGTTACTGAGCGTCGCCGTTACGGTAGGAACATATTCATATCTGGCAAAAGGTAATAAAATGTCTGTTTTGAGCGATTTCAATCAAACCGGTTTTCAAGCCGTAGGATACAATGTAGTGGCTGCCGAGAATACGGATTTTACATTGGCCGCCGAACAGAGCGTGAATGCGGTAGTCCATATTAAATCGGTAGTTAAGCCGAGTAACAATCAGCAGTCGGGACGAAGAGGCCGGAGTATAGATCCTTGGGGCGATCCGCTTGAATTCTTTTTCGGACAAATACCTCAAGAACAACGCCCGCGCGTAGGTTTCGGTTCGGGAGTGATTATTTCGAAAGACGGTTATATTGTAACGAATAATCACGTAATCAGCGGAGCCGATGAAATTGAAGTAACAACCAATGACGAGCAAACCTTTACGGCCAAACGGATCGGAACGGATGAGGCTACCGATATCGCCCTGTTGAAGATTGACGGAAAAAACCTTCCGGTGATTCCTTTCGGCGATTCCGACGCCTTGAAAGTAGGCGAATGGGTATTAGCCGTAGGCAATCCGTTTAATTTGACTTCTACGGTAACGGCAGGTATCGTTAGCGCGAAAGGTCGCGGAAGCGTCTTTTCGGGATATGGCTATAGTGAACAGGGAGGCGTACGTGCGCAGGATAAAGTCGAATCTTTCATTCAAACCGACGCCGCCGTCAATCCGGGAAATAGCGGAGGCGCTTTGGTCAATACCAAAGGCGAATTGGTCGGAATTAATACGGCCATTTACTCGGAAACCGGAAATTTTGTCGGATATTCGTTTGCCGTACCCATCAGCTTAGTGAAAAAAGTGGTTTCCGATATCCGGGAATACGGCGCTGTTCAGCGGGCGATACTGGGCGTACTGATTACCGACGTCCCGCTGTTGAAAGAAGCAGAACCGGAAACCTACGAAAAATTGAAAGTACATGAAGGCGTATATGTACGCGAGTTTGCGGCCAACAGTTCGGCACAAAAAGCCGGTCTGCAAGCAGGAGATGTGATTATCTCCATCAACGGTACGAAAGTGAAGACAAGCAACGAGTTGAAAGCGTTAGTCAACCGCTACCGTCCCGGAAATATCGTTGAGGTACAGGTGAACCGGAACGGCGATGTAAAAACGTACAAAGTAGAGTTGAAAAACGACCAGGGAACAACGGCGCTCATTAAGAACCGGAGTGTCGCCGAAATTTTGGGAGGCGAATTTAAAGCTTTGTCGGCAGAAACAAAACGCGCAGTCGGAGTGAACTACGGCGTGGAAATAACCAAAATAAGCGCCGGAAAATTGAAAGAAGCCGGTATTAAGGAAGGTTTTATCATTCTGACAGCCGGCGCAGATGGCGTTCGGATCGATTCTCCGGAAACGCTCCATAAAATTGTGGAAACGGCCTTAAAGCAATCCCCGGATGAAAGAGTGTTATATATCAAAGGTTTATATCAGAACGACCGGATACGGTTTTATGCAATTGATTTAAATCAGTAACAAAATGAAAGAAATTTCTTTTTCGTTTCGTAGTTTCAAAAAAAATAACTAATTTTGCGCTAATTTTTCTCATAGAAGCAGATTAAATGAGGCAATTAAAAATTACAAAGTCTATCACTAACCGTGAAAGCGCTTCGCTGGACAAATATCTTCAAGAAATCGGGCGTGAAGACTTGATTACCGTAGAAGAAGAGGTTGAATTAGCGCAAGCCATTCGACGGGGCGACCGTATCGCGTTGGAAAAATTGACGCGGGCCAATTTACGGTTTGTTGTATCGGTGGCCAAACAATATCAAAATCAGGGATTAACTCTTCCCGATTTGATCAATGAAGGTAATTTGGGTTTGATTAAAGCCGCCGAAAAATTTGATGAAACCCGCGGATTCAAATTTATTTCATACGCCGTATGGTGGATTCGCCAGTCTATTTTGCAGGCCTTGGCCGAACAGTCGCGGATTGTGCGTTTACCGCTCAACCAGGTGGGATCGCTGAATAAAATTACCAAAGCGTTTTCGAAATTTGAACAGGAACACGAACGCCGGCCTTCTCCCGAAGAATTGGCGAATGAATTAGACATTCCGGTGGATAAAATTTCGGACACGCTGAAAGTTTCCGGCCGACACATTTCGGTCGATGCGCCGTTTGTAGAAGGCGAAGACAACAGTTTGCTGGATGTGTTGGTCAACGAAGACGCTCCGATTGCCGACCGCGCCCTGATGAACGAATCGCTTTCGAAAGAAATCAATCGCGCTTTATCGACGTTGAGCGAACGGGAACGCGACATCGTAAAAATGTTCTTCGGTATCGGCCGTCATGAAATGACATTGGAAGAAATCGGCGAAGAATTTAATTTGACGCGCGAACGGGTGCGGCAAATCAAAGAAAAAGCCATTCGCCGGTTGAAACAAAGCAACAAAAATAATTTGTTGAAAAGCTATTTGGGATAAATCAAAAAAAAAGAAAATGCGAAGGCTTTCGGGAATTTTTCCGGAAGCCTTTTTTAATTTACGGACAATTCGTACCTTTGAAGCCAAAATCAAACATTCAATTTTAATAACATTTATGAAGTTTCCTGAAAATGTAAAGTACGCCGCCGACCACGAATGGATTCGCGTAGAAGGTGAAGTAGCGTTTGTCGGTATCACCGATTACGCGCAAGACCAGTTAGGTGAAATTGTATTCGTCGATGTAACCGCCCAGGGCGAAACCATCGGCAAAGATGAAGTTTTCGGTTCGATAGAAGCCGTCAAAACCGTTTCCGACTTGTTGATGCCGGTCGAAGCCAAAGTCTTGGAAGTGAATGCCGCTTTGGAAGATCATCCCGAATTGGTCAACTCCGATCCTTACGGCGAAGGCTGGATTATTAAAGTGGAAACGCCGGCTTCTTCCGGTTTGGACGCTTTGATGACCGCTGCTCAGTATCGCGCGCACATAGGAGGATGAAAGCCCTTGTCAGTATCATTATGGGGAGTACGTCGGACCTCCCTGTAATGGAAAAATCCGCCCGGATTTTCGACGAATTTGAAATTCCGTTTGAAATGCATGCTTTGTCGGCTCACCGCACGCCGGCGGAAGTTGAATCGTTTGCTAAAAACGCACAGTCGCGGGGAATAGAAGTGATTATTGCCGCCGCCGGAATGGCCGCCCATCTGCCGGGCGTCATTGCCTCGATGACGACTTTGCCTGTTGTCGGCGTTCCCATCCGGGCCACTTTGGAAGGGATGGATGCGCTGCTGGCGATCGTGCAAATGCCGCCGGGTATTCCCGTGGCTACGGTAGGAATCGACGGCGCTATGAATGCCGCGCTTCTGGCCGTACAAATTCTGGCCTTGAAAGATGAAAATTTGAGCGCTAAACTGAAAGCCTACAAGGAAAATCTCAAAACAAAAATTGTGAAGGCGAACGAAGAATTATCGTCTGTAAAATACAAATTCAAAACAAATTAAGTGGCCGGTCTTCAATACAAAAGGCGGAAATCGTCGGTTGTTCGGATAGGAAACACGCCTCTGGGCGGCGATTATCCGGTGCGGGTACAGTCGATGACCAATACTTCCACGATGGATACGGAAGCCTGTATCGAGCAGTGCATCCGCATCATCGAAGCGGGAGGGGAATATGTTCGACTTACCGCGCAAGGAGTGCGCGAGGCCGAGAATCTGAAAAATATTCGCGAAGGTTTGCGCCGGCGCGGTTACGAAACGCCTTTGATTGCCGATATTCATTTCAATCCCGCCGCCGCCGAAACGGCCGCGCAATATGTTGAAAAAGTGCGCATCAACCCCGGTAATTTTATTAAATCCATCCAAAAAGACGGCGCCGATTATAGCGACGAGGAATTTGAGCGCGAACGCTTGCTTTTGCGCGAGCGATTTGCGCATTTTCTGGCTGTTTGCAAAAAACACAACACGGCCGTGCGTATCGGCGTCAATCACGGTTCGCTGTCGGAGCGAATGATGAACCGGTATGGCGATACGCCGCTCGGCATGGTAGAAAGTTGCATGGAATTACTGCGGATGTGCCGCGAAGAAAATTTCGACCAGATAGTTATTTCCTTAAAAGCCTCCAATACCGTGCTGATGATTCATTCCGTGCGGATGCTGGTAGAACGAATGGACGCCGAAGATTTTCATTTTCCCCTCCATCTGGGCGTTACCGAAGCGGGCGAGGGCGAAGACGGACGAATCAAATCGGCCATTGGCATCGGTTCGCTCCTGGCCGACGGTATTGGCGACACCCTCCGGGTATCGCTGTCGGAAGATCCTGAAAAAGAAATACCGGTGGCGTTCGCTATCTTGCAGGCGACACGCACGCGCATTACCCAAACGGAATATATTTCCTGTCCGGGCTGCGGGCGGACGCTGTTCGATTTACAAACCGCGGTTAAGAAAGTAAAAGCGGCGACTTCGCACCTCAAAGGTTTGAAAATCGCCGTTATGGGTTGTATCGTGAACGGGCCGGGCGAAATGGCCGACGCCGATTACGGATACGTAGGCGCCGCCGCCGGAAAAGTCAGCCTCTACAAAGGCCGGGAGTGTGTTTTGAAGAATATTCCCGAAGA
>JAITAH010000256.1 GCA_031284225.1 Dysgonamonadaceae bacterium
ATTATCTTGATTCCGTCATTACCCTTATCGGATACGGACAGGAAGCCGACGGATATCTCACTACCTGGCGCACGATTGACCCGAAACGTCCGCCTGCCGGATGGGTCAAGACCAACGGCAACCGATGGAACGACTTGGATATGAGCCATGAACTCTACAACAGCGGTCATCTGTTCGAAGCGGCCTCGGCGCACTATTGGGCTACCGGCAAACGCAATTTCCTCGATGTTGCTCTCAAAAATGCCGACCTGCTGGTAACGGTGTTTAGCGATACGACCAATTACGAAGTACCCGGACATCAGATTGTCGAAACCGGTTTGATAAAACTGTATCAGATTACCGGTAAAAAGGAATACCTGCATCTGGCAAAGAAATTCCTCGACCTGCGCGGCGACGCTTCGCACAGGAAAATTCGCGGCGCATACAGCCAAGACCATTTGCCGGTAACCGAACAGGACGAGGTGGTCGGACATGCCGTCCGAGCCGTCTATATGTATGCCGGAATGACCGATATTGCCGCTCTCTATGGCGACGAGGCTTACCGTAACGCAGTGAACAGACTTTGGGATAACATGACAGGTAAAAAAATGTATATCACCGGCGGACTGGGCGCCCGGCACGCGGGCGAAGCTTTCGGCGATAACTATGAACTGCCCAACCTGACGGCTTACAGCGAAACCTGCGCCGCTATCGGAGGCGTTTACTGGGCGGAGCGCATGTTTCGCCTTACCGGAGAAGCGAAATATTTCGACGTTCTCGAACGTATGCTCTACAACGGCGTCATTTCGGGCATATCGTTCGAAGGCACGGAATTTTTCTATCCCAATCCGCTGGAAGCCGACGGCAAATATGCGTTTAATCACGGCGCCTGCACGCGACAGGCCTGGTTCGACTGTTCTTGCTGTCCAACCAATCTGATACGTTTTATCCCATCCATTCCAAATCTGATTTATGCCGTGCAACGCGATACGGTATATGTCAATCTGTTTATGTCGAACAAAGCAAACATCCCGCTCGGTAAAAGCAATGTCGCCATCGAACAGCAAACAGAATATCCTTGGAACGGGAAGGTTGTTATTCGTATAGAAACGGAAAAACCGCTTGCGTTTACTTTAAAAATCCGTATCCCTTCGTGGGTGCAGAACGTTCCCGCGCCTGGCGAATTATATGCTTATTCGGACAATATTGAAATGCAACCCTCGCACATGCCCAATACCGCCGACGGTTACTACACCCTTACCCGCCAATGGAACACAAGCGACAGCCTTGCGTTGAATTTTCCGATGCAGGTACGGACGGTCGAAGCTAATGCCCTTGTAAAAGATGATGCAGGAAAATATGCCGTAGAATACGGAACGTTAGTGTATTGTATGGAGGAAACGGACAATCCCGACACATTCGACAAGCCGGCAAATCCGCAGTCGTTTTCGGTAGAACGGAAAGCCGACTTGCTCGGCGGCATAAATATCATCCGTGAACAGACCGCCGAAGGCGATAGAGTATTAATTCCCTATTATGCCTGGTCGAATCGCGGCGCAGGAAAAATGAAAGTATGGAAACAGTAAACAGAAAGAAAACAATATTCGGCATAATGGCGATCCTGTTATTCGCCGGATTGGCGACAGTACAGGGAAAAATTCCTTTCCGGACGGATGTTTTCCGCTCGTCCGATGAATATCTTCCGGTTGTTAAAGTGCAACAGATTGATAAAGAAGATGTTTTGGCGCTCGTCCGCAGGGTAAACGATTATTGGCAGACGGCTCATCCTAAACACGGAAACGCTTTCTGGCACACCTCCGTTTATCATACCGGCAATATGGCCGCCTACGAAGTAACCGGCGATGACCGATACCGGGAATATTCCGAGGCATGGGCGGAAAAAAACCAATGGAAAGGCGCCCAATCGGAGAATAAAAATCAGTGGAAATACAGCTACGGCGAAACCGACGAATATGTCCTGTTCGGCGATTGGCAGGTTTGTTTCCAAACCTACATCGATCTCTACCGCCTGCAACCCGACGAACGCAAAATTGCCCGCGCACGGGAAGTCATGGAATACCAGATGTCTATGCCGAACAGCGATTTTTGGTGGTGGGCCGACGGTTTGTATATGGCGATGCCTGTAATGACTAAATTGTACAAAATAACCGGAAATGAAGTATATTTGCAGAAATTATACGAATATTTTTCATACGCAAAACAACTGATGTACGATAATGAAGCAGGATTATTCTATCGCGACGCCAAATATATCTACCCTAAACATCAAACGAACAGCGGGAAGAAAGATTTTTGGGCGCGCGGCAACGGTTGGGTGTTTGCAGGACTGGCCAAACTGTTGCAGGATTTGCCGGAAAACGACCCCCACCGGGACGAATATATCCAAATCTACCGATCCATGGCAAAGGCCTTGAAAATTTCTCAACAGTGGAAAGGATATTATTGGACACGGAGCCTCTTGGACGCCGCTCACGCACCCGGATTTGAAACCAGCGGAACTGCATTGTTTACTTATGGTTTTTTGTTGGGCATCAACCGGGGATTGTTGGATGAGAGAGAATATAAATCGGTCATATACGACAGTTGGGACTTTTTAAGCCGTATTGCCGTGCAACCCGACGGAACGGTCGGTTACGTACAGCCCATCGGCGAACGAGCCGACCAGCATAAAAACGTTAATGAACGTTCTACGGCCGATTTCGGAGTAGGCGCTTTTCTGCTGGCCGCGTCGGAAATGGCGCGTTTGGTCGGAAACGAACCGCAAGACTACCGGTGTGTCTGGAGTGAAGAATTTAATTACGAAGGCAAGCCCGATTCGACGATTTGGAGCTACGAACAGGGCTTTGTCCGAAATCACGAATTACAATGGTATCGATCGGAAAATGCAAACGTATCCAACGGTATTCTTACAATTACAGCCCAAAAAGAACTCATTCCCAATCCCTATTATTCAAAGAATAGTGAAGATTGGCGCAAAAACCGAGAATTTGCCGAATATACCTCGGCTTGCATCAAGACGAGAGGCAGTCGGGAGTTTCAGTACGGACGCTTTGAAATCTGTGCGAAAATTCCTGTGGCGTCCGGCGCCTGGCCGGCTATCTGGACCTTGGGAACATCCATGCCCTGGCCATCCTGCGGCGAAATCGACGTCATGGAATATTATCGGATCGAAGACGTTCCTCACATCCTGGCCAATACCGCCTGGGGAACGGATCAACCCGGAAAAGCGCAATGGAATACTCAAACGATACCCTTTTCCAGATTGACGGATAGAGACTCCGCTTGGGCCGATAAATTCCACATTTGGCGAATGGATTGGGACGAAGAAACTATCCGACTCTATCTGGATGATGAATTATTCAATGAAACGCTGCTGGAAAATACGCAAAACGGATCAATCGGTAATTATACCTGTCCGTTCCGTCAACCGCATTACCTCTTGTTGAATCTGGCTATTGGCGGCGCCGGCGGAGCGCCCGATGACGCCGCTTTCCCGTTGAAATACGAAATTGATTATGTAAGAGTTTATCAGATATTTAAATAAAAAATAACATGAACGTATTTAGATTTGTTTTTTTGAGTTACTGCCTGTCTTTGAGTCTGTCATCTTATGGAAAAACGCAAAACAGCGCCGACCGTCAATATTGGTCGGATCTGGCTTATAAAATAGCCGCCCCGGTACTGAGCAACATGAGCAAAGGTGAATTATCGAAAAACATGCAAGTAGAAGTAAGTCCGACTTGGGACGGACGCGACCGGCGAGTCTCATACATGGAAGCCTTTGGCCGGCTGATGGATGGTATTGCGCCGTGGCTCTCGCTTCCCGATGACGATTCGTCCGAAGGAAAACAGCGAAAACAATTGCGCGAATGGGCGTTGAAAAGTTATGCCTACGCCGTCGATCCCGAAAGTCCCGATTATCTCTTATGGCGCAAAGAAGGGCAACCTTTGGTGGACGCCGCCTATATTGCCAGCAGTTTTCTCCGCGCCCCCCAACAACTTTGGGAACCGCTGGACGAGTTGACGAAAAAACGCTACATCGAAGAATTTAAACAGCTTCGCCGGATAGACCCGCCTTATAGCAACTGGTTGCTGTTTTCGGCTACGGTCGAAACGTTTTTGCTGTCGATCAACGCTCAACCCGATTTGTACCGCATCCACAGCGCCATCCGTAAAATAGAAGAATGGTATGTGGGCGACGGCTGGTATTCCGACGGCGAACATTTTGCGTTCGATTATTACAACAGCTACGTGATTCATCCGATGTATGTGCAGGTATTGGAAATACTGGCCGGTAAAAAACGCTTTTCTGCAGATAAAACGTTAATAATCGCCCGCAAACGGATGCAACGTTTCGGAATGATTCTCGAACGGATGATTTCGCCCGAAGGCACATGCCCCGTATTCGGGCGTTCGATGACTTACCGCTTGGGCGTTTTTCAACCTTTGTCGCTGTTGGCCTGGAAAGAACAATTGCCTGAGGAACTGCCCGAAGGACAAATCCGCTCCGCTCTGACCGCTGTAATGAAACGAATGTTTTCGATAAAAGGAAACTTCAACGAAAAAGGATTCTTACAATTAGGTTTCGCCGGCCATCAACCCGGTTTGGCCGACTGGTACACCAACAACGGAAGCCTTTACTTGACGTCGGAAGTGTTCCTGCCCTTGGGATTGCCCGCCGACCATCCTTTCTGGACGTCGCCTGCCCAAGATTGGACGGCTAAAAAGGCTTGGAACGGAATAGAATTTCCGAAAGATCATGTTTTGAGCGAGTGAAAGGATAATAATCTGTGAATGTTATGAGATTTTTCTTTTTGTTAATTGGCACATTCATCGTATCGGTTTTCAACAGGTCGGCACAACCGGTTGCGCAAACGCCGCCCATGCGATGTGATCAGTGGGATTGCTACGGACTAACGGTCAGGGAATACGAAGTGAAGGCCAATGCTAATATGGCCAATGGTTACGCTTCGTGGGCGGGAAATTCCATTAATACGGTTATTTTCAGGAAAAATTCGCTGGTATCGCACGGCGATGTACAGTTTATGGCCTATTACGACGTCGATAGCTATCTGTGTTTGGGAAAAAGAAATTTGAATGAAGAGCAGTGGGAAATCCGCCGAACCCCCTACGCCGGAAATATCCGCGACGCTCACAACTGCATCAGTATTATGACCGACGGCGAAGGCTACCTTCATGTGGCATGGAATCATCATAATTCCACACTGAATTACACGAAAAGTAAACGTCCCCTGTCGCTGGATTTAGAGGAAAAACAGGGAATGACGGGCGTTTTGGAAAACCATGTTACGTATCCGGAATTTCATCAAACGCCCGACGGCAACCTGCTTTTTCTATACCGCGAAGGCGGGTCGGGTAGTGGTAACTTGGTGGTAAACCGTTACAATACAAAAAGTAAACAATGGAAACAACTGCATAATAATCTCATTGATGGAGAAAAACTTCGCAATGCGTATTGGCAGGCTTGTATAGATAAAAAAGGCGTAGTTCATCTCTCGTGGGTATGGCGCGAAACGCCCGATGTAGCCACTAATCATGATATGTGTTACGCTCGTTCTTGCGACAATGGCGAAACATGGGAAAGTTCAGAGGGAGAAAAATATCAATTACCCATCGCTGCGGCAACTGCTGAATATGCCTGTAAAATTCCGCAAAACAGCGAATTGATCAATCAAACATCTATGACGACGGACGATAAGGGAAATCCCTGCATCGCCACTTATTATTGCCTGCCCGATTCGAAAATTCCTCAATATCATCTTATTTACCGGAATCAAAGCCAACAATGGAAAGATGTTGCATTGGATTTTCGAAAAACCGCTTTTTCACTGCGTGGGACGGGAACCAAAAAAATACCCATAGCCCGTCCGCAAGTTTTTTATAATGAGAGAACAAAGCAGTGGCTACTCGTTTTCCGCGACGAGGAACGTGGAAACAAAGTTTCTTTAGCTATTTGTGGAGATTTAATAGAAAATCAATGGCGGATAAATGACATAACTTCGTATTCGGTTGGCGATTGGGAACCAACTTACGATACGGAATTGTGGAAAGAAAAAAATAAATTGCATTTGTTTGTTCAAAAGGTACAACAAGGGGACGGCGAACAAAATTCGGAGTTGGAAGCGCAACCCATATCCATTGCCGAAATTGCAAATAGATAAATGTCAATGGGTTAAGAATAAAACATTTTTCCACATTTTCCTGCCCGCATTGCGGACACAATCGTTCTGCAACGAAATGTCCGCAATTCTGGCGTCGTTTATTGTTTCTGATTTTATTCCGGCTCAAGAATTATTCGATCGCTGCCTGTGCTGCCGCCAATCGGGCGATGGGTACGCGGAAAGGCGAGCAACTGACGTAATCCAGTCCGACGCGGTGGCAGAACTTCACGGAAGACGGTTCGCCACCGTGTTCGCCGCAAATACCGCATTTCAGTTCGGGGCGTATCTCCCGTCCTCGCTGAGTAGCCATTTCCACTAATTGTCCCACGCCTTTTTGATCCAGTACGGCAAACGGGTCTTCTTTCAGGATGCCTTTATCGAGGTACATCGGGAGGAATTTGGCCACGTCGTCGCGACTGAAACCGAACGTCATTTGCGTTAAATCGTTGGTGCCGAAAGAGAAAAATTCGGCGGCCGTAGCAATCCGATGAGCCGTGAGAGCGGCGCGCGGAATTTCGATCATCGTACCGACTTTGTAGGCGATGCTTGTACCGCGTTCGTCAAACACTTGCCGGGCAGTATCGTCGATGATTTTCTTCTGCGGTTCAAATTCGTGGAGAATGCTTGTCAGGGGAACCATGATTTCCGGAAGGACTTCCACGCCTTGCGCTTTCAAATCCAAAGCGGCTTCGAGGATGGCGCGCGTTTGCATTTCGGTGATTTCGGGATACAGATTGCCCAACCGGCATCCGCGGAGGCCGAGCATGGGGTTTTGTTCCAGCAATCCTTCGACGCGACTGTGGATTTCTTCATAAGGAACGCCCATGACGCGCGACATTTCTTTTTGACCTTTTTCGTCGTGGGGAACAAATTCGTGCAAAGGCGGATCCAGTAGCCGTACCGTTACGGGCAATCCCTGCATCGCTTTGAAAATGCCGTAGAAGTCGGCGCGTTGCAAGGGGAGTAATTTGGTCAGAGCGGCGCGGCGTCCGGTTTCGTCTTTCGAGAGAATCATTTCGCGCATGGCGATGATTTTATCGCCTTCAAAGAACATGTGTTCCGTACGGCAAAGGCCGATGCCGCAGGCGCCGAAGGTGTGAGCAACCGTAGCGTCTTTGGGAGTATCGGCATTGGTACGCACTTTCAGGCGGGCGTATTTGTCGGCCAGCGTCATCAATTCGCCGAAGTCGCCGCTCAATTCCGGTTCCTGCGTTTCGATTTTTCCGACATAGACTAAGCCGGTAGATCCGTTGAGCGAAATCCAGTCGCCTTCTACAAGGATTTTATCGCCGACGGTCATCGTTTTTTGCTTATAGTCGATTTGAACGCCGTTGGCGGCCGATACGCAGCATTTGCCCATGCCGCGAGCCACTACGGCGGCGTGGGAAGTCATTCCGCCGCGGGCAGTCATAATTCCTTCTGCCACAGCCATTCCTCGCAAGTCTTCGGGGGAAGTTTCGATGCGGCAGAGTACCACTTTTTCGCCGCGTTTGACCCATTCTTCCGCTTCGTCGGCATGGAAAACCACTTTTCCGGTAGCTGCGCCCGGCGATGCAGGCAAGCCTTTGGTAATGGATTTTGCCGCCGCCAGCGCTTCTTTCTTGAATACGGGGTGAAGCAGTTCGTCCAGTTTTTCCGGTTCCTGACGCAGGAGGGCAGTACGTTCGTCGATGATGCCCTGTTGGAGCATTTCCATGGCGATGCGCACCATAGCGCCGCCGGTACGTTTCCCGTTGCGGGTTTGGAGCAGCCACAATTTACCGTTTTGAATGGTAAATTCGAGGTCTTGCATATCTTTGAAATAATCTTCTAATTTTTGTTGCGTAGCGATAAGGTCTTTGGCACATTCGGGCATCGATTCTTCCAGCGAGGGGAATTTGGTTTTCCGGTCTTCTTCCGAAATACCCTGCTGAGCTGCCCAGCGTTTGGAACCTTCGATCGTGATTTGTTGCGGGGTGCGGATGCCGGCTACTACGTCTTCGCCTTGCGCATTAATCAGATATTCGCCGTTGAAAATATCTTCGCCCGTAGCGGCGTCGCGCGTGAAAGCCACGCCGGTGGCCGAAGTAAGTCCCATATTTCCGTAAACCATTGCCTGTACGTTGACAGCGGTTCCCCATTCTTCGGGGATGCGGTACATTTGGCGATAGAGGATAGCGCGTTCGTTCATCCAGCTGTCGAAGACGGCGCAGATAGCTCCCCAGAGTTGTTCCCAGGGGGAATCGGGGAAATCCTTGCCGGTTTGTTTTTTGACGGCGCTTTTGAATTTGATAACTAATTCTTTCAAATCGGCTACCGTCAGTTCGGTATCTAATTCTACGCCGCGGGCTTTTTTCACTTCTTCCATGATTTCTTCAAACGGGTCGATTTCCGTTTTCGAGGCGGGTTTCATGCCGAGAACGACATCGCCGTACATTTGTACGAAGCGGCGGTAAGAATCCCAGGCGAACCGTTCGTTGCCAGACTTTTGGGCGATGCCTTCAACGGCTTCGTCGTTGAGGCCGAGGTTCAGTACCGTATCCATCATTCCCGGCATGGAAACGCGGGCGCCGGAGCGAACCGATACCAGACAGGGATTATTTTTGTCGCCGAAACCGGCGCCTGTAACTTCTTCCACTTTTCGGATAGCGGCTTCCACTTCCGGTCGAATCAGTTGGATGACAGCTTCTTTTCCCCGTTGGTTGTATTCCGTACATACTTCGGTAGTAATAGTAAATCCCGGAGGAACCGGTACGCCGATTAGATTCATTTCGGCGAGATTAGCGCCTTTACCTCCCAAGAGGTTTTTCATGTCTGCTTTTCCTTCGGCATTTCCGTTGCCAAACAGGTAAACTCTTTTTTTGTCCATAAGCTTAAATGATGTTTGTATGATTTATTTGTTTATTTCTTATAAAAATGTTTGCAAAGTTAACATAAAATTTTCGATTACAAATAAAAATAAATAAAAGACAAAAGAATAAAATAAATAGAAGACCAGGAGAAAAATTAGCTTTTCAATCGCCTTCTAATTTTTTTTATGCATCTTTGTACTAAATTTTGTTGCTTTTTGAATTTGAATCTGCCGTTGAATAATTTATTCTGTAAAATTGTTATAATATGAAAAAAGCTATTTGTGTTTTATTGTTGAGTGTGTTTGCATTTGCCTTTAAGGTTCACGCTCAAGATTGGAACGATTACGTACAATTCGGAAGCGATTTTGGCCTTGTTTTTCCCGGTATTCTGTTTCAAGGGGAATATGGCAGAGCCTGGAAATGGCTGGAAGTCGGATTATCCATGACTTATGTAACGGATAATATAAATGGGGAAAGCTCGGCCGAGTTACCTGTAAATTCCGATAAACAGACGAATTACAGTACTCCGATTAGCGATTTCGACGCTAAAAGCAGCGCCTCGCTTTCTCTCAATGCACGAGTAGATATCGTTTGGTTTTTTACAAAACAATCCCGTCATGCGTTGAAAGTAGGCGCAGGCTTAGGGTATGAGTTTTATAACAAGATGTTTCAGAATTATAATGGAGAAATTTATTCCGTTTCAATGGAAAACAGGTCGAAAATCTCCCCCTTAATACAGACAAGTTACGAGTATGATATTACACAAAAATTAGCGATCGGGACTTTTTTTAATTATGGTACGTTTTTGCCCAGCGCCGTAGGATTAACAGTCCGGCGTACTATGTAGGGATGACGATTATCCGGGCGAGGTATTTTTCTCTTTGCCCGGATAATATTACCCCGTTTGGCGGAGCGTCGGCCGGATATAAAGAGAGAGACTGTTTCGCCCTTACGAGGGAAACAGTCTCTTTTCTTAATTAGAATACAATTATTTCCTGTTATTCGCCGGTATAAACAAAGGCATCGTCTTCAAAGAAACCCGATTTGCGATATCCGAATATCGAACAATAATAATCGGCAGGCGCGCCTGCATCTTCGATATCTTCAAACCAAATTTCAAATTCAATTTTGTCGGCTTTTACTCCGGAAGGTAATTCAATTGCGCCTTCCGTGATTTTTCCGTTGCGAATGGATACCTTTATCTCATAGGGCGTATAAACGCCGTTGGTTTCCGTCCAATACTCATTGGTAACGTTGGTGCAAGCAAATGTTTTTGTAGCTGCATCACAATCTGCCCGAACGGTAAATCCCCAAAAACCGGTGTTTGTTCCCGCGGCATTTCTATCCGTAACAATAATTTTGTTCGCTTCGTTATTCGACGTATTCGACGTTTTCAGTGCAAAAGACATGTCGAAATCGGGACTGTATGCGACCCATTCGCCGCATAAAGATTCCACGGCCGTCGCGCCCGGATCCAATTCTTGGCATGCATTTAATCCGGCAATTGCCGTTAAAGCCAAAACAAATGATAATAATTTTATCTTTTTCATCTTTTTCGATTATTTTTTAGTTAATGTACAAGACCATTGATAAGCGTTCAATCCGCTTACTTCGTCGCCGGTAGAAATAAAAGTCATCACGCCGGTTCCGAAATCATAAGCAGCTCCGGATAAGAAATAAGCGTAGCCGCCCCAAGGAGTAGTTCCCACGCAATCTGCCGTAACGCTGCCATCAGCGGCAACGCGGATAATACCGTCGTAGTGGTAGCTGGCATAAGTGGCGCCGCCGCCAATCCAATACCAGCCGCCAAGCAAGTCGGAACAGAAATAATGCCCTTCGCATCCTTTGGTTAAAGTAAGCGTGAAAGGCCCTCTGTTAGCTGTTACGCCGGTTGACACTACCTTACGTGTGATATCGGTTGTATAATTGCCCGAAAGATCGCCGGTACTCACGCCGGTAGCATTATACACATAAACGCTCCGCGTCTTGGAAACGGAATATCCTTCATCATTTGTGGCCGTATATGTAATGGTTTTTAATCCCGTGGCAGAGACGTCAATGGGAGTAACCTTCACCAATGCCGTAATATCCTCCGGGCCTACCATAGCCGAAAATCCGGGGTCGGCATAGGTTTGTCCCAGCGGCATATAGAATATTTCGCCTTCGCCAACCAAATCAAGCGTGGGGAAAGTCGTAACTTTCGACAGTCCGAAACTGTCTTTGTCTTCGTCGCTTATACAAGAAGTCAGCAATATCGCAGATATTGTTATGCTTGTTATAAATAAGAATCTAACTATCTTTTTCATCTTCATTCTGTTTAATTAAGTTGAATTTATTTATTTTGCCCACCAAACGGGAGTTTCAATGGCTTCCTGTTTAGGCGCATACGTGTTTCTGGATGTTTCGCTTGCCGGCCAAAAGAATCGTTTAGGCGTCAAACCGCCGCCAATCTGACTGTTGGCAGAAGGTTTCAGGAAATCGGGATAACCGGTGCGATTATAATCTAACCACGCTTCTATCGGCAAACGAATGGCCGAAGCAATCCATTTTTGGGTAATAATGGCTTTTATCTTGCCATTAGCGTCGGAAGGATACGCATAAGTTCCGTCCAGCAGAGCATTTGCATCGGCGGAGCTGTGTCCGAAATCGATAAAAGAAGCGATAATTCCGGCTTCATAGTTATCTTGTCCGCTACTGCCTGTCCGTTCTTTTGCTTCGGCAATCATGAACTCGACCATGGCTTTCGTGAAAAAGTAAACGGGATCGTCGGTTTTCCAATTGCCTCTGGCTATTTTATCGCTTTCGGTTGAGCCGCCGGGATTGAGACGGTCGCCGAAAAGCATGCTGTTAAATGCGCCTGGAGCGCCGGGGCCGGATTTGAATATTCCATCGTAGCGGATATCGTTATTGTTTTTGAGATAATCCAGCAACACATCGGCCGCGCGGAAATTATCGGTACCCAAACCTTCGCCGGCCATATTTACGCCGTAGAAAGGATTGCGTTTGCCCGGTTCGGCCGTAAAACCGCCAATTAGGGCTTCGCTGACAAATCCGTACGAGGAGTTCAGACATTCGGTCAGTTGAGCGTTCACACTACCCACTTTGGTTTGGCGCAAGTACATTTTGAGTTTCAATGTATTTGCGAATGCTTTCCAACGGTTCATATCGCCATGGAACACATAATCGTTAGCGCCAACCTGGGTATTGGTAATGGCCGAAAAATCCTTAGACAAAGCGGCGTTAATACGCGTTAGCAAATCGGCATAAACCGCATCGCCGTCATCGTATTTGGGAGCGAGAATTCCTGTATTGCCTTGCAAACCTTCGCTGTAAGGAATCTTGTCGAACAAGTCAGCCAAAATAGCGAAATGAAATGTCTGCATACAAGTAGCTATCAGATACATATTCCAGTCTTCGTCCGCTTCGGCTACTTCTAATACTTTTTTATAATCGTTCAACGCTCCGCTGAAACTTTCCGACCACATCCAGTTGAAATCCGTAGGCTGAGGATTGTAATCGTTAATTGCATTGTACTGATTGCTGGTAAAATTTTGGGAGAGATGCTCCGCCCAAATCGAACCGTAGATCATTAAATAGTTGTTATAAAATGCCGCAGTGGACATTTCAGCTGCCGAAAGCGTCATCTTGGCGGGCGCTGTATCGGGATTGTTCGGGTCGGTATTCACATCCAAAAAGTCCGAGCAACTGTTGAATGTTACCAGTATCACCGAAAACAATACTATTAATTTATACTTTTTCATATTCTTTGCTAATTTAATTTGTTGTTAAAGAGATACTTTTAATGAAAATCCCCAGCTACGAGTAGAGGGATAGGCCGAAAATTCCCCGAATTCACCCTCAAGAGTGTTACCGAAAGTCGTTACGTCCGGATCGATAAAGGTATTACTTTTGGGCAACCACAACAGCAGGTTGTAGCCGATAAGACTAATATCTATATTGGAAACAGGCGTATTCTTGTATAACGATTTGGGCAATTGATAGCCCAGCACGATTTCGCGGGCGCGGAAAGACGTTTTGTCAATCAGATTGGCTGCGCCGCCTTCTATTCCTCCTCCATCATGATAGGTATTGATGTTTTGAATGGAGACGGGCGTTGTATTTTCTATGTAGATGGTTTTCCCGGAAGCGTCTTTGGTTTCCCGCACCGAATTGGGAACAACAAACGGGCGGCGGTCGTTGTACGCCGTACGGAGGTTATTTCCTACGAAATTGTTAATATCCGCTGTGCGCGAGAAGAAAAGGCCTCCTTTTCTGTAATCGAACGAAGCTGCCAGATAAACGCCTTTGTAATTCACTTGCGTATTGAAGCCCATGGTGTAATCGTGTTGAAAACTGCCATATTCCTGTTCGGTAGGAGTGGCGATAGGAATACCATTTGCCGAAACGATTATTTTTCCGTCATCGGTTGTCCGAACGCCGGCCGTTTTGAAATATCCCATCGGTTTTCCCGCTGCGGCCCACATTCCGGTTCCGCTAAAACCTCCGATTTGAATTTCTTCCAGTACGCCATCAAGCAATTCAATCACCTTATTTTCGTTTTTAGCGAATGTAACGCCCAAATCCCAAGTGAAATCTTTTGTTTTCACAGGAGTTACTTTTGCCTGTATTTCAACTCCTTGATTCTGTACGTCTCCTAAATTCATGTACGCCGAACCATAACCGGTTGAAGTCGGTATGGACACGCTCATGATCTGGTCTTTGGTATTACGCTTGTACACGGCTACATCCAAGCCGACGCGATTGTTCCAAAAACGCAAATCGGCGCCAAGTTCTATTTCATGCGTCATTTCCGGACGCAGAGTGGCATTGCCAATCGTATTGCTTACTTCATAAGCGTTCAAACCGCCGAACGGGAAAGTAACATCCCCGCCAAAAGCCATATCAATCAAACCGGCTACCATCACCGATTTTAATACGTAAGCGCCCGGATCGTTACCGGTTACTCCATAATTGGCGCGTAATTTTCCGTGAGATATCACATTCTTTACCACAGGAAGCGTTTCGGAGAATAACCAGCTCACGCCTACCGCGGGATAAAAATAGCTGTTGCCGTCTTTCGGCAATGTGGACGACCAATCGTTTCTGGCTCCCACATTCAGATAAAGCATATTTTTATAACTGATATCGAATTGTCCGTATAAGCCGATCAATCGGCGTTGAGTATAAGTTTGCGCTACGGTCGGCGATCCCGACGTGTTTTTTACATTATAAAACCCCGGAAGATCAAGACTGGCCACATCCGTACTCTGTGAACTGGAATAACGACTATTGGCATTATAACCGGCCACTCCGCTTAACGAAAAGTCCCCGAACGTAGGATTGAAAGTCAGGAATGCATCGAAGTTCAATTCGCTTCGATATCCGCTGGCAACATACACAGAGCCGGGATCGCTTGTGTTTCCGAAGTTCTGGCTCCATTCGTCCGGTTGGATAATGGCTACCCATTGCTTGATACGGTTGGTATAAAAATCTTCGCCCAGGCGGCTTGTGAATTTTAACGACTTGTAAATAGGCACTTCTACTTTCAAATTACCGTAAACATGGTCTTCGTTGTATTTGTTGCCGTCTTCATTCAGCGTCCAATACGGATTCACAATTCCATATTGCGTATAATAACCGTTTATGTCGTAAAACGGATTCTTATAATCCGCCATATCCACAATACTGAAATCGCGAGGTATTTGCATAATATTGTTGAATACGCTATATCCTTGTCCGCCGCCAACAGCGCTTACCTCTTTCTGATTATAGGTAATATTGGACGAAACCGTCAGGTATTTCCCCTTGTGAGAGCCATTGAAATTGAATGAATTTTTGGAATAGGTATCCACATCGGTAGGAACAATTCCGTCGTCGTGCAGATTGGAATACGATACGTAATAGTTCGTCTTATCGTTGCCGCCGCTAATGCTAATGCCATTATTGTAGGTTATACCCGTCTGATAGAAATCCTGAATGTTGGTCGGTTGGCCTACAAAAGGCTTATATTGCTGCTGACCATTAATTATACGTCCCCACAAACGGTCTTTTCCATCAAATTTAGGACCCCAGCTACCGTTTTCGTCGTAGGCAAAATGACCCGACCATCCCTGTCCGAATTCATCCTGATATTTCAAAATAGGTATATAGTTCGTAAATTTTACCGAACCGGTGTAGTCCACCGTCGTTTTACTTTGAGCAGAACCGTTTTTGGTGGTAATCAGAACGACTCCATTAGCGGCTCTCGACCCATAAAGTGCAGAAGCTGCCGCTCCTTTCAGGATGGTTATATTTTCGAT
>JAITAH010000265.1 GCA_031284225.1 Dysgonamonadaceae bacterium
CGTTTGGGCAATTTCTTTCAGTGGAATACCTTCCAGTTCCGTCAGTTCGAATATCTCGCGCTGTTCGGATGGAAGTTCGGAAAGAGCGTTTTCCAACTCCGTCCAAACCAGTGAACGCAGGTATTCCGTTTCGGTCGACGGCGATGCTTCGTTGCTGAATAGCGCTTCCGAAAAATCATTCAGCATATCACCGTCGGATTCGTCATTTTGATAGACCGGCATTGCTTCTTCGCGCCGTTTGACGCCGTGATTGATAATCGTATTCCGCGCCACGCGATACAGCCATGCTGCTACCTGTTCAATCGGGTTCATAGCGCCGTTGACCGTTTTTGCCAACTGATAAAAAACATCTTGCAGAATATCTTCCACGTCTTCCTTATTGTCCACCCGTTTGCGAATAAAGGATTTCAACTGTGGCCGATATACTGCAATCAGTTTTTCGAGGTTATCCTTGTTTGCTTTCGCCACATCAATCTTTATTTTCGGATTTTTTGTCTGTAAAAAAGTCGCGTCCGAAACAGTGTCCATGCCCGAAATGATGATGGTGAATAAACTCTTTCCGTTCTTCGGGCGTCATTTTCATCCATTTTTCACGGATTTGGACGCGATGTTTGAAATGACGACCATTGAAAGCGAAGATTCTTTCACCGACCCCAAAACCGCCAAACAAAATGCGGCACAACACAAACAGACCCGATGCCTGCCAAAAACTAATGTCCGGCCAGCCCCAAATATCAGGCGTCAGCCAATTCCATAACCACATGACGACTGCGCCAAACCCGGCAACGACTGCCAATCCAAGCGCCAGATGCCAACAAATATGCCAATTTCTATTCATAACTGTTTAATTTTAATTTATATAACTGATTCCAATTTATTCCACGCATTGATTTATTTTTCGCTAAAAATAATAATATATTTTTGAAACTTTCGCAATTCATCTTTTTAACTGCCATATTCCATAGTATAATCTGTTCCTGCGGAGGGATATGCAACTGACAAAACAGCCTGCGCACATCGCAATAAAAAGGCTCTCCGGTTCGGAAACATTCCCCGCAATTCATATTTACCGGATGAGCCGTCATCCCCTTTCAATCAGCTTCAAAGCGTTGAATTTACATTTGCCCAGACAGTCGCCGCAAGCGGTACAACGGTCGGGATATTTCACTGCGACATGTATTCCCTTTTCATCTTTTACCGTTTCCAATACATTGTGGGAACATCTTTTTACGCAACGCCCGCATCCGGTGCAATTACTTTCAACAACGCAAATAACCTTATTCCTGTTCTTCCGCCTGCGGTACAAGCCGCCCAGCGCCCACAGCAGAAGCACAACTCCCACACAAATATACGCTACATTCATTGCCTTCCTATTTTTAGCTTTAATGATTCCTTGAGATTATTCTCTACTAATGCTGACAAGTGAGCGCGAAAAATATTTTAGGAAAGCTGCGAAAATCGCTTATCCGGAAGTATTTGAGTTTGCCGTTTCCCTGCATTGCCAAAAACACTTAAATAAAATCAATCAATATCACAAACTTTTGGTCTGTAAAAATAGGGAAATGGGAAATATCGAACGAAAAGGAGCTTACCCTTACTTCTTTACCCAAACATGGGTAATTTCCCCAAATACATATTTCCGGTAATCGCTTGCTTTCCTGTACGCTTCATTTATGTAGTCTTTAGCTTCCTGCGTGCAAAAATCATCGGGATGGGGGGTAGTGATTTGCATCAGCTTACACTCAATAATCAGCCGGGCTTCTTTGAAAGACCTGTTTCCGGCAGGAGTTTGAACGCCTGTCAGCTCAACCTCTTTCATTTTCTCGCTCTCTCTCCCCGATTTGCTTCCCAAAAAGAGCATTTGCTCCCTGTACTCATCCGGGAAGTAAGACAGCGTGTAGGCTTGTTCTTTTTGAATCAACTCAAGCGTATAGCGGTCTGTCCGGAGAACACACCATGTGGCGGGTTTCCTGAAAAGCATTCCCAAACCGCCTCCGCTGCCTGTCATGGAATTATAATGTTCTTCTTTGCCCGCAGTAATTACAAAAAAGTCTTTTCCCGTCAGTGTGAACACGTTGTCGCACATCTTTTCCGGAAAAACCGGTTTAAATAACTGTTCAAAATTCATCTTCAAAATTATTAATCAAATTAAAAGTACAAAAGTAGCAGGTATTTTAGAGATAAAATAGCTACATTTGCCACAAAAATAGCCGTAAAAGATTTTATGAAAAAAGACAACCGGCAAGCCGTCCCGAATGTCCTGAAAAGGTTTGCCCACTTATTGGGGACGGAGGTAAAAAACAGACGGCTGGAAATCCCCGAAAAATTCGGCAAGGGCTACTGTGCCGGATTTATTTTTAATGAGCATATCCGAATGTTCATCTTTAATTATGCGCTGAATGAGGGCTTGGTTCTCAAAAATCCCGACATCGACGCCCGCAAGCGAACGATCCTTTTTAAGTTTCATCACATTATCCCTTCTTCGGTTTTAATTGCGACTTACAGCGTGAATCCCGACGCCATTATTCCGATTGATACAAATCATGCGGCGATTAACATAGAAGTGGACGCCGATTATTTGAACGGCCTGTTTGGTCTGTCGGAAAAATCGCCGGTTTTGCAAAGCCTGCTACGGAACACGCAGCCCCTACTGTTTGAACAAATGATTTACCCTTCGCTACAGAAAATTGTGGACGAAATTATTACCGAACCGGTGGGTGAAGCTTTTGAGCTGTTTTTTCTCAGGATAAAGGCAGAAGAGCTGATTTGCCGGCTGCTAATGGAGCTTGAAAAGCGGGACGAAAAACATCTTTACGCCTTAAACATTCACGATATACAGGCCATCTACAAGGTGAAGGAGCAAATGCTTGACCATCCGGAAACCCCGCCGGTCATTAACGAGTTGGCGGCTTGCGCCGGCATGAGCGCCTCCAAGCTGAAGCGGTTATTCAAGCAAATTTTCGGCAACAGCATTTTCAGCTACTATCAGGCTTTCCGGATGAAAGAAGCCGCCCGCTTGCTGAAAGAGGAAAAGCTGTCTGTTTCGGAGGCGGGCTATCGACTGGGCTTTACCAACCTGAGCCATTTTTCAAGAGTCTTTCAAGAGCATCTCGGCATGAAGCCGAAGCAGTATAGCCGGTTATGTGGATGAGATGCTGCAGGTGGCTACTCCTATACCTTCGTAAGAGAACAGTTGTAAGTTATTATTTACGATGCAGCCTCGCCCTGCGATAGCAAATCTGTTTCCTGTTTGCCGGCTTTCAGCCATTTAACCATGAGCGGCAAGCCTAAGCCCTGTATTACCAGCATGAGGATGACCACCGTTACCGTCAGAAAAATAACAGTATCGCGTTGCGGAAAAGTCTCGCCGTTCGTCATGACCAACGGCAGCGACAAGGCCGCCGCCAAAGACACAATGCCCCGCATCCCCGACCAACCAATCAGCAGCGCCTCCTTTCCCGTAAGCAAAAGCGATTTGAATTTGTCTAATTCTTCGTCCAATGAATGGCGTCTCCTTCTTCGGGA
>JAITAH010000304.1 GCA_031284225.1 Dysgonamonadaceae bacterium
CCGCTCATAATATGCCTGACGGCTCTTGCCAGACAGCCGGCAGAGAGCATCTATCCTGTATGACGATGGCTCCTGTCTCATCTCGTGGACTGTTTGGCACCAGATTTTTTTCTGATGTCGATTTTTAACCCCCGCTCGGCTATCTCTATCATCTTTTCCAAACATTCCGACCGTAACTTTTCTTTGGCCAAAGCTATTTCAGGACAAGACTGGGACTGTCTTTTTCTTTCGGTATGGAGGGAAAAATAAACAGTCCGATTAACATTCCGCTTAATAAACCGCCGATATGCGCCGAGTTGTCAACATTGCCGATCAGTCCCATGAATAAACTGCTTCCGGCACATATCAATATCATTATCAACAGAGCTTTTGCACTTGACGGAGCGTAGCGTTTGGCAAATATAAGGGTCAACGATACGCCAAACAGTCCGAAAATGGCGCCCGAAGCGCCAACGCCGACGACCGGAGCCTGATCGTGCCACATCACGCTGACAATACTCGCACAAACTCCTGTAATCAAGTATGAAACAATGAACGTTCGCGTTCCGGTTTTCTTTTCCAGCGCCATTCCCGCCAGCCACAAAGCCAGCATATTGTAAAGGATATGTACTATTCCGCTGTGTAAAAAAGTGGAAGTAAGCAGTCGCCACCATTGCCCGTCTTTGACCGGCGGCGCATAACAGCCGCCCCACGCCAGCAAAGGTTTGGGTTGAATGACTAAAAAACCGCAACCGGCAAAGAACATCAGCAGAAAAATCAAAACGTTTATGTATATCAAAACCTGTGTTGCCGGCCAGACCTTGTGCAGTTTTAAGGATGAAAAGAAGTCGGTTTTACCGGGAAAGGGTTTGCCGGCCTGAATGGCTTTCAATTCCTTTTTATTTATCTTCGGAATGCAAATCAGCAGTAAACAAAGCACCATACCTGCCATCAAGGTTATCGAAAGCCAGCGTAACTTATTTCCGTTTCGCTGCTCATACGGCGTATGTTTCCGTTTGAAAACGGTGGTCGTGTTGAGTTCGTCGTAAAAGGGAAGGGTTTTCAGCGCTGCCTGAAAACCGTCGTCGTCTTCGGACTTTCCGATTTTTTCGAGATAATAGAAATTGTTCAGGTCAATGGCTTTCAGTTCGTGAATACTGTTAAAAAAGAAGTCGGTATATTCCGCTTTCCTGTCTTCGGAATAATCCGTATTTTCTTTGAACCGATAACCCAGCCACCCCACGAGATTGTTATAGCTAAGCGTATCGGCGGGGCTTTCGTAAATCGGCACAACAAAATACAGATACATATTGAAACCATGCCGGCCGGCATTGCTGCGCGGGTAAGCCTCAAACTTAGTGCTGTAAATGTAATTGGTAACGTGGACATAATAATTCCCCGGTTGATAATATTTGGTTGGTTTATGGTTGTTTATTTCTTTCAGGGAATGGAGTTTGGTCAATTCCCCGGTTGAGGTGGTAATGTAATGCTGCAAAATAACGGTTGGAACAGCCAGGCAGATAAACAGCATCACACTGTAAAAGTCCCTCCGGTCTTGTGATGCGTTTTCGCCGGCGATTTTCAGGATTTTTAATCTGGGAAGCAAATAAAAATATACAAATGCAGCGCTAAAAATCAGCGGAAAAACAAAGAGAAAAAAATAATCCTTTAACGGCAAAATCGAAAATCGGATATTCAAAATCCAATACAAAAAACTGCATCCCGCAAGCACTGCGGCAAGCGATACGAGGTAAGGGACGAACAGTAATTTTAACCGGTATTTCATGTTGTGTTGGCGCATATACAATCCTTTCGCTATGTTTATTTCTGTCTTTTACGTTTATACAGGCCGGGGTGTGTTGTAGTTATTCCGGTTCTTTGAATGTTTTGGTAAAAGTTAAACTGTCCGACATTTTCAATTCTTTCCGTTTTGCCGAAAACTCCTCCTCCGAAAGCGGACCCATCCTGTTTTCATCCGGAGAGTGATGTACTTTATATTTTAACGGAACAATATAATAATACGTAACATTCTTATCTATATCGCCATGACCATAAACGCCATTGCGTGGATGCTGTTTGGCGATTATATATTCATCGTCGTATCCTGCGGCGAACAATGTGGGAGGAACAACGCCGATATAGCTCCCGTCTCCAAGATCATAACTTAACGAAAGATATTCATCGAGATAATCCATTTTGGTCACTCATGTTACGCAAGCGTATAATTTTTGATAGATTCAAGTTCATACCAGGCATTTTTTAATGCCCTGAAATAAATTTGGGATTTCAGGGCAAAATGATTCAATCTATGAATAAATTTGAATCGTTCCAATTTGATGTAAGCCAACAAAGAGGCAAACAAATGACTGGTTTGCGTGGTCACCGTTCTTGTCGGCGACTTTGCCGAAGATGCGTTCTGCTTGAGTGACTTGTGATATTCTTCCACACTCCACCGTTTGCTGTAAAGTGTCCGGAAATCTTCAGCGGAAAGTTCCAAATCGTTGCTTACCGGATACATTTCTCCCGTCGAACCGTCTCTGTTTGTAAAGACGAATTTGCATAAAAGTACCTCTATGGCAAGGTCTTTTATCCATACTTTAACGGGCTGTTCCGCCTGTAGCGGCAATTTGTCCATACTTGTCCGCCGGCCTCTATTCCTGTCTTGCGCAGAAAACATGCATAAACGGTTACTTTTCATATCCATCACAAAATATTTCTTCAACCCGTCTATGAAAAGCAGGTTGTCGGAGGATGAAAACCAACTGTCGGCCAAAACATAACGGAATTTAAGATGTTGATTCTCAACTGCCTGTTGCAGCATTGAGCGCATCATCTCATTTTTGGTTACCGGACTTTGACGCTTTTCTTTCCGCGTTTTTATTTCGCAGAACCGGACACTCTTTTTTACACACTCAGAGGCTACCGGAACACGCAAGGATTCTGCCGCTCCGGGTAACTGTGTGAGGTAAAAAGCCGTCAATAAATTGATGCCCTTTTCATTGCGACCTTTGCTGTGATCCCTGTGCCAACCGATCAATTCGTTCTCATCCGTACAGGGTTTGCTTACAATCGTGTCATCGAAGATCAGACAGGCATCTTCGCTCTCATATTGCCGTACCGGCGGTTTTACCTCCTGCCATAATTCCTTTGAATTATTCGTGTTGCCGGACAACATACGCGTTATTTTGTCATGGGAAACCGC
>JAITAH010000358.1 GCA_031284225.1 Dysgonamonadaceae bacterium
ATTGACCCCGATGCGTGGAAAGTTTTTCTCCAAAAACTGATCGGCAAACGTGAAATCCGTCATTACGCCCGAAAAGAAGTGATTATGACGCCTCCCGATTATCCCCGCGATATCGAAATACTGAAAGCCTGGAACGAACGAAGCGAAAGCTATCTTCGGGAACGCACGAAACGGCCGTCGTATGGAACTTTTTGGAAAAGTCGCTGGCGCGATTCGTCCCTGACTGCTTTGACGGACGATTTGGAGAATACGATCGAAGACCTTCTCAATGCAAGCGAAAACCTGATTATCGGAAAATTGATGGATTTTCCGGTCATCCGCCCGCTGAAATTGAATGTTTTGGAAAAACCCGCGGTGCGTCTCTCTTGCGAAATTCTTTTTCCCATCGGAGGACTCATTTACGGCCTCGCCCTTTGGCGACAAAAACAAGTGAATAAAGATTTGGTTGCCGCCCGGAAAGTGAACGAAGGTTTGATCGAAGAATTGAGAAAATTAGTATAAGCATTAAGATATTTTTATATCTTTGCCTTTCAAAAAAAAATAAAATGAAAAAAACACTTATTCCGTTGTTGTTTGCTGCGATGGCAGTAGTCCCTTCTTGGGCGTGTACAAATTTATTAGTAGGTAAAAAAGCCTCTACGGATGGTTCTACCTTGGTTACTTATTCCGCCGATTCGTATTCTCTTTACGGAGAACTGTATCACTGGCCGGCGGCTAAATATGCTCCGGGAACGATGCTGGACGTCTATGAATGGGATACCCACAAATATTTAGGACAAATTCCCCAAGTAGCCGAAACTTATAACGTGGTCGGCAATATGAACGAACATCAGCTTTGTATTGGCGAAACTACGTATGGCGGCCGCCACGAGTTGGCCGATTCTACCGGCCTCATCGACTACGGAAGTTTGATTTACATCGCTTTGCAACGATCGAAAACCGCTCGCGAAGCCCTCCGGCTAATGACGGATTTGGTCGAAAAATACGGCTATTACAGCGAAGGCGAATCGTTCTCCATCGTTGACAAAAACGAAGTTTGGATACTGGAAATGATCGGCAAAGGCGTTGGCAACAAGGGAGCCGTTTGGGTAGCCGTTCGCATACCCGACGATTGCATTGCCGCTCACGCCAACCAGTCGCGCATCCACCAATTCCCGTTGAACGATAAAGAAAACTGTTTGTATTCAAAAGACGTTATTTCGTTTGCGAAGGAAAAAGGCTATTACAGCGGTCCGGACAAAGATTTCAGCTTTTCCAAAGCCTATAATCCCTTGGATTGGGGCGGCTTGCGCTTTTGTGAAGCCCGCGTTTGGAGTTTTTACAATCGCTACACGGATAATGCCCGGCAATGGATTCCCTATATTTTAGGCGAAGACCCGAACCCCATGCCGTTGTACGTAAAACCCAATCAACAACTGAGTGCAAAAGACTTAATGGATATGATGCGCGACCATTACGAAGGCACTGTTTTCGACCCGACGAAAGATCTGGGCGCCGGCCCTTTCCATGCGCCCTACCGCTTCAATCCCTTGTCGTTTGAAGTCGATGGGAAGCAATACGGTTTTGAACGTCCGATTTCCACGCAACAAACCGGTTTCACGTTTGTGGGACAGATGCGCAGTTCGCTTCCCGACGAAGTGGGCGGCGTGCTTTGGTTCGGTGTGGACGATGCCCGCTTCACGGTCTTTACCCCGATGTACGGCAGTATCACGGAAACGCCGGAATGTTACCGCGTCGGCGTTGGCGATTTCACGCATTTTACGTGGAAGTCCGCTTTCTGGGTGCACAACTGGGTGGCTAATATGGCTTATGCCCGGTATAACCAGATTATTCTGGATACGAAACCGCTGCAAGACCGGCTGGAAAACGGGTATTTAGACATACAATCGTCGATCGAACAAGAAGCGCTCGCATTTTCCGACAGAGAAAAAAGATTGGCTTATTTGACCGCTTACAGTACCGATGTAGCGCAACAAGCGTTGCAGGAATGGAAACAGTTGGGCGAATATTTGATTGTTAAATACATGGACGGCGGAATAAAAAAGGAAGAAAACGGGAAATTCCTGAAGAATCCTTACGGCGGTTCGCTCTATCCCCATCGTCCGAAAATGGATGAAAAGTATTTGCGCGAAATCATCCGACAAACCGGAGATTGGCTGAAAGAAAAGGAAATAGTAAAATAATGAAAAAAATAGAAATTAAAAGTATGGAAGATTCAGTTTTATTACAACAAGTCAGAGCGAAAGCGAATACTTGGCTGAGCGATTCTTACGATGCGGAAACCCGTAAAAGAGTGCAGGAATTATTAGATAAGGAAGATACGACCGATTTGATCGAATCGTTTTACAAAGATTTGGAGTTTGGTACGGGCGGTCTTCGCGGCATTATGGGCGCCGGTTCCAACCGGATGAATATTTATACGGTAGGCGCCGCAACACAAGGCTTGGCGAATTATTTGAAAAAAGAATTTTTCCATTTGCCGCAAATCAGCGTAGTGGTTGGGCACGATTGCCGGAACAACAGCCGGTTGTTTGCCGAAACATCGGCCGGAATTTTCGCCGCCAACGGCATTAAAGTCTATCTGTTTCCGGAGTTGCGGCCAACGCCGGAAATCAGTTATGCCATCCGGAAATTGGGTTGTCAGAGCGGAATCTGCATCACGGCTTCGCACAACCCGAAGGAATATAACGGCTATAAAGCGTATTGGGACGATGGCGCACAAGTAATCGCTCCCCATGATAAAAATATCATTGCGGAAGTCAACAAAATTTCGTCCGTGAAAGAAATTAAATTCAAGGCGCTGCCCGGATTAATCGAGCTGCTGAACGGCAAAATCGACGAAGACTACATCCGGGATTTGTTGACGATTTCGCTTTCCGGAGAAGCCATTCAAAGACATAAGGATATAAAAATCGTCTATACCCCGATTCACGGCACCGGTATCACATTAATTCCGGCCGCTTTGAAAGCCTTGGGCTTTGAAAACATTATTCACGTGCCCGAACAGGATGTGATTAGCGGAGATTTTCCCACCGTGAAATCGCCCAATCCGGAAGAAGCCGCAGCGCTGAAAATGGCGGTCGAAAAAGCCATTGCCGCCGGTGCGGATTTGGTGATGGCGTCCGATCCCGACGCCGACCGGATCGGCGCCGCCGTGCGCAACGAAAACGGCGAATTTGTCTTACTCAACGGAAATCAAACCTTACTGATTTTTATCTATTATCTGATTACCCGCTGGAAACAACTGGGAAAACTGTCCGGCAACGAATATGTCGTGAAAACCATTGTAACTACCGAACTGGTAAAAACCATTGCGAAAAAGAACGGCGTGAAGCTGTTTGATTGCTATACCGGTTTCAAATGGATAGCCGACGTCATCCGTCAAAATGAAAACAAACGGAAATATATCGGCGGCGGCGAAGAAAGTTACGGTTTTCTGGCCGAAGATTTTGTCCGGGACAAAGATTCGGTTTCTGCCTGTATGTTGCTGGCGGAAATTGCCGCTTGGGCAGCCGATAACGGCAAAACCATTTACGAACTCTTGCAAGATATTTATGTGGAATACGGTTTCTCCAAAGAAAAAGGCATCTCGGTGGTAAGAGAAGGCAAGTCGGGCGCTGAAGAAATCGAAGCCATGATGAAAAACTACCGCGAACATCCGATGACCGAGTTAGCCGGCTCCCGGGTGTTTTTCATCAAAGATTTTGCCAAACTGACCGGTACGGACATCGCCGAAAACGAACAGGTAACGCTGGATATGCCGACAACTTCCAACGTATTGCAATACTTTGCGGAAGACGGCACCAAAGTGTCCATTCGTCCGTCGGGCACCGAGCCGAAAATCAAGTTTTATATCGAAATTCACAGCAAAGTAGCGTCCCGCGCCGAACTGGCGGCGGCCGACGTGGCAGCGGATGCCAAGATGGAAGAAGTACGGAAATCATTGGGAATCTGATATGAAGGGGGCAAAAATCGGCTGGATACTGGCAGCTCTGAGCGGATTATGCATTTCATGCAAAACCGTTCAGCCCTTTGCCGAGGCGGAAAAAGCCCTGATTGTGTCCGCTACGGCGGAAAAACCTTTTCGCGTTTTGCAAATTACGGAAAAAGCAGATGCTCTCTTGCTTCGGAAACCGTGCAGCGATATTCAACCGTTTGCCGCCGATCCTGCGTTTCATTTACTGGTAGCCCGCTTGAAAAAAACGCTTGAGATAGAGCAAGGCGTAGGCATTGCGGCGCCGCAAGTAGGTATTTCCAAAAACCTGTTCCTGTTTATGCGGCTCGACGAACCGGATCACCGGGTGCAGGTAGCGGTCAATCCGAAAATTGTGAATCATCCGGACACTACGGTTTGCTTTGAACGCGACGGATGCTTATCCATTCCCGGATTTCAAGGCAATTCGCGGCGATATCCGTGGGTGGAGGTTGAATATTGGAATGAAAAAGGAGAAAAAATACGGGAACGACTGGAAGGATACAGCCGCCGGGATTCCTTTACGGCAATTATTTTCCAACACGAATACGACCATACGCGAGGAATTTTATTTACAGATAAATTGTGCGAATAGCTTATGCAATCGGTCCAACCATTTCTCGCAAGGATGTGAGGTCTTTCCGCTGTTCTTTGCAATACTCCCAGAGCTCTGAAAAACTCCCCCAGTACACTGCCTGCGATTTGGCGAACGATGCCGTCAACGGAGCAAAGACGAAAGCGCCATTTTCACTGAACGCCACCGCGGGCTGGGGTACAGATACGCCGATTCGCAGCGCATCGGGCGAGGCGCGGGTGGTGGAAACCGTCCGCATATTTCATTCTACTTATTTTGTAGATATAAAAAATACCACTATTTTTGTTCCGGATAAGGAAACGAAGATGAAAATACGGTTTGATAAAGAGTATTTGCGCGAGTTGTACGAAACGGGAAAGACAGGGGAGAAAAAATACCGTTTTCAGCCGCAAGTAATAGCGAAATATCAAAAAAAATAGAATTATCGAATCATTATAAATAGAACAATTATGGATAAATACGTTTGCGCCCGTCCGGTTCATCCGGGCGAGATTCTGAAAGAAGAAATAGAATATCGAGGTTTATCGCAACGCAAATTGGCTATGCAAATGGGAAT
>JAITAH010000379.1 GCA_031284225.1 Dysgonamonadaceae bacterium
ATGTACCGTACAAAGAGGGTTATAGCTTGATTACCACGCAATATGCCAAGCCCAATTCCGGTTTTGTATTCGGAAACAACAATCTGAACATCAACGAATTTGCCGAAGAATTTAATCCCGAATACGAAGCCGAATTATACGGCGCCTATTTGTTCATTCCGCCGATGCCTGTTTCTTATGCCCAAGGCGTAGAAATACGGGTCTATGAAGGAACCACGTCGCCCGAACAGCTCATTGCCACCCAATACCTGAAACCGCAATACCTCGATTATTCCAAACAGGATAGAACTTTCGGTTTGAAAGACAAAAATATGGATCCGGTAGCTACCGAAAACTTTGTTCTATTCGATACTCCGGTCAAAATTAACAAGAAATTTTTTATTGCTTACCGGATAAACAATGCCTCAGACGGTCAATTCGCCGTTTATAACACCCAATCGAACGGTCTGGGAAAAATAAATACGGCATGGATCAACAAGTCAGAAACATGGATGCGAGCCAGCGCCTATTCAACCCAACCGGTAGTTACTTCATTGGCCATTCAAGCGCTGTTGAGCTACACGGATATTCGGTTACATCCGGACAAGATAACGAAAATCGGATATATCCGGAGTCAAAACAGGTTGATTCTTCCGGACGTTTACCCGGAAGCCGGACAAGTGTTCATTTATGCTGTCAGCGGGCAACTTGTGCAACAAATTCCGATATCCGAATCGCAAAATACGATTACGATACATCCACAACCCCGCGGCACAATCGGCATTGTACGGGTAATACGCGGCAACGAAATTTATACAGGGAAATTTATTTATTAACTCTATAAAAATACATCAGTTATGTTAAAAAAAGTTCATTTTTTATTGTTTACAACGATTATTGCTGTGGGAGTCTTTACTTCCTGCAAAAGCGCTCTAACGCCTCTGACGTCCAATTATGTTAAAGCGGAACCTCAACCCCTGGAATTAATCGTAAATAAAGTTCCGGTAACGATTAACGCCACATTTCCGGCCGGATGGTTCAGTAAAAACGCCAGCCTGACCGTAGTTCCGGTACTCCGATACGAAGGAGGGGAAGCTGTGGGCGACGCTTACGTTTATCAAGGTGAAAAAGTAGCGGGCAACGGCCAAGTGATTTCCTTGAAAAACGGAGCCAATGTTGTATTGCGTTCTACATTCGATTATGTTCCAGCCATGAAAAGTTCGCAATTGTACCTGACTTTCAAGGCAACCGTAGGAAAGAAAACGGTGGATTTGCCCGATATTGAAATCGGCAACGGCGTACTGTCCACGGCGGCATTGTTCGATGCCAGCTCCGAAACGCCGGCCATTGCGCCCGACAAGTTTCAACGCATCATCCAGGAAGCGCACGACGCCAATATTCTGTTCCTGATTCAAAATGCCGAATTACGTTCCGGCGAATTGAAAAAAAGCGATTTGATTCAATGGAAAGACATTGTCGCAAGCGCTAACGCGGCCGCCAATCAAAAAGTCGGCGTGGAAATTTCATCTTATGCATCGCCCGACGGAGGATATGAACTGAACGAAAAATTAGCGGAAAAACGCGAAACCAACACCGAAAAATATTTGGCGAAAGAATTCAAGAAAGCCAAAATAGACACTCCCGTCAACGCCCGCTACACAGCGCAGGACTGGGACGGTTTCAAAGCGTTGGTCGAAAAATCCAACATTCAGGATAAAGACCTGATTCTCCGCGTGCTTTCGATGTATTCCGATACCGAACAACGGGAACGGGAAATCAAAAACATTTCGGCGGTTTATTCTACTCTGGCCGAAGAAATCTTGCCGCAACTGCGTCGTTCCCGTCTGACTGCCAACATCGAAATTATCGGCAAATCGGATGAAGAAATCGCCGCTTTGGCGCAATCCAATCCGCAATCGTTGAACGTAGAAGAATTGCTGTATGCAGCTTCATTAGCGTCTGCCGCATCGGTCAAAGAAACCATTTATAAAAAAGCAACGGAATTATTCCCAACCGACGCCCGCGGATTCAATAACCTGGGAGTTATCGAATACGTTAAAGGGAATCTTTCGCAAGCGGAAACATTGTTCAGCAAAGCTAACCAGTTGGCCGGAAAGCTTCCCGAAGCCAATCTGAACCTGGGATGGGTGGCGCTGGCTAAAAACGACGTAACCAAAGCCGAACAATATTTCGGTAATGCGGCCGGCGTTTCCGAATTGAGCAAGGCACAAGGATATTTGGCCGCATTGAAAGGCAATTATACGCAAGCAGCGCAATCGTTTGAAAAATCGGAAAGTAACAACTCCGCTTTGGTGCAAATCCTTTCGAAAGATTACAACAAAGCTTTGTCCACGTTAAACGCTGTTCAAGATCCGAACGCCGATACTTATTACTTGAAAGCCATTGTCGGCGCGCGTACCAACAATCTGACCAATGTAGTAAGTAATTTAAAACAAGCGGTCTCTCTGAATCCGGACTTGGCTACTCAGGCGTTGAAAGATTTGGAATTTTCTAAATTTTTCTCCAACAGCCAGTTCTTGAATGCGATAACGAACAAATAAAGCGAACACAACCGCTTATAACAACGTGCGTTTCCTTTGTCAATCGGGGGAAACGCATTTTTTTTGTAGCAAAAGCGACTGTCATTCAGGAAATTCGGTAAGCAAATGCAAGGTTATATTTTTGTAATGACCCTTTCCCTCAGCTGTATTGCAATTTCTTTCTTGGAATTTTTCCACAGCAGGGTCAACTGTCTCGCCAGTTCGGTTTGCTTTTCAACATTGCCTTCCGCCTGCGCCTGCTCGATTTGTCGGGTGATTGCTTCCATCTGGCGTTTCAGAATGGCGTCTTTGTAATTAAACATCACGTAAGGAACCTGTTCGAGTAACCGGTTGTTCAATTCTTCCTTTACTTTTACTTCGTCGACTTCGGGTTTGTTTTTGGAATAGATCTTACTTTCGATGTAGCGGTCGGTGGAAATGTCGATGGCAAACCGGCTGATTTCCAGGTCGGGATGATTTCGGAAATAGGATTCCGCCACAAAACTTTCTTCGCGAAATTTCCGATAGCCTTCGTCCAGTATCTTTTTATACAATGGATTTTGAAACTCCATTTCGTCGTATTCCAAATCGGACGCGATCAGTTCAATAACGTTGACGGTTATATTTTCGACTTTATCCGTAATCATCTGTTCTCCATAACGGACGATGTAATAGAGGATGTTCCGTTCGTATTCGTCGAAGGGCGATTGAACCATCGGCGGCGCTTCATTCTTCCCGTCCGGCATTTCTTCCGTCGCGGAAAAGGGCGAGGGCGGCGACTCGTCGTGCCGTTCGGGATCTGGATACAGCGATTTCTTTTTTTTCAACAGTTGTTCCTGCCGTTTTTTAGCAATGTTTCGCACGAGCGCCCGTTCGTCCATATCCAGCAGGCGGGCGCATTCTTTCACATAAACTAAGCGTACAATTTCTTCAGGTATCAGGGCAATGGTTTCCGTTATTTCGGTGATGATCTGCGCTTTTTTGACCGGATCGTTTCCAGCTTCCCGGATCAACAGGCCGGCTTTGAAACGGACAAAATCCGTTGTATTTTCCTCGATGTAGGCGTGGAACTCCGACGCCGAATGTTTTTTGGCAAACGAATCAGGGTCTTCGCCACCGGGCAACAGGACGATCTGAATGTTCAGTCCGGCTTCCAGCAACAGGTCGATTCCCCGTAAAGCCGCTTTAATGCCGGCCGAATCGCCGTCGTACAGAACGGTTACATTGTTGGTAAACCGGTGAATCAGGCGGATTTGTCCTTGCGGCAACGCCGTACCGGAGGAGGCGACGACATTCTCGATCCCGGCCTGATGCATGGCAATCACATCCATGTAACCTTCCACCAAAAAGCAACGTTCCTGCTTGACTATGGCGGAGCGGGCGAAATAAATCCCGTACAGTTCGGAGCCTTTATGATAAATTTCACTTTCCGGCGAATTGAGATATTTGCCGAGGCGTTCCGATTCTTTCAAGATGCGTCCGCCGAAAGCCACTACTTTGCCCGACAGCGTATGAACGGGGAAAATAACCCTTCCTCTGAAACGATCGCTTTGACGATTGGATTCGTTCACCACCGTCAATCCGGTTTTTTCGAGGTATCGTTTCTTGTATCCGGCTTTCATGGCGGTCTGCGTAAACGCATCGCGAGCTTCCAGCGCATATCCCAATTGAAATTTCCGGATCATATCTTCGCGGATGCCCCGTTCCCGAAAGTAGGCAAGGCCGATGTTCTGCCCTTCTTCCGTATTGAACAAATTATCCGTAAAGGTCTTTTGGGCAAAACCGTTCAGGATGAACATCGCGTCCCGGTCGCTTTGCGCCTGCTTCTGTTCGTCCGTCAATTCGATATCTTCCACTTCGATGCCGTATTTTTTGCCCAGATATTTCAGCGCATCCGCATACGACAGTTGTTCGTGTTTCATAACAAAATGGATGGACGTACCGCCCTCGCCGCAGGCAAAGCATTTGCAGATGTTCTTGGCGGGCGAAACATAAAACGAAGGGCTTTTGTCCTCGTGGAACGGGCACAAACCGACGTAGTTCACGCCCCGTTTCCGCAACGTGATAAAGTCCGACACCACCTCGTAAATCTGTGCGGCCGCTTGTATGCGTTCGATGGTTGAATAATCGATCATTTTTTACTTAATCCTGCGAAAACAACCGAGTTTTAGCCAGTTGTTCATATTCCGTTCCGGGCTTTCCATAATTGCAAAAGGGATGGATGCTGTTACCGCCTCGGGGCGTGAACCATCCGGTTACCTCGATGTATTTCGGATCCATTAACGCAATCAAGTCTTTCATAATGATGTTGACGCAATCTTCGTGAAACGCCCCGTGGTTGCGAAAACTGAACAGATAGAGTTTCAAGCTCTTGCTTTCTACCATTTTTATTGCAGGGATATAATCAATTCGGATCGTAGCGAAATCCGGCTGGCCGGTAATCGGACACAAACTGGTAAATTCGGGACAATTAAAACGAACCCGGTAATCGTTTTCCGGATGCTTGTTATCGAACGTTTCCAGAATTTCCGGCGCATAATCTTGTTTGTATTCGGTTGTATTCCCCAATGATTTTAATTCCATAATGTTATTCCTTTCTTAATCCTTTATCTTCTATCTCCCGTCTTTTGTCTTTCCAAAAACTCCTCCAATCCCGCTTTTCTCAATTTACAGGCCGGGCAATGGCCGCAGCCGTCGGCGACAACGCCATTGTAGCAGGTCAGCGTTTCGTTCCGGACAATATCGAAAACGCCCAGTTCGTCGGCCATCGCCCACGTTTCGGCTTTGCTCAGCCGCATCAGCGGCGTATGGATAATGAACGGCTCGTCCATTGCCAGATTAAGGGTAACGTTGGCCGACCGAATAAAAGTATCCCGGCAATCGGGATAGCCGCTGTAATCGGCTTGGGAAACGCCCGTTACGATATTCTGTATGCCGTGCGAACGGGCAATAACGGCCGCAAAAGTCAGAAAAAACAAGTTCCGCCCGGGAACAAACGTATTGGGATAAGAATCCGCCGGTTTTTCCTGATCCATCGCGAGGGACGGATTCGTCAGCGAATTATCGGCCAACGTGCTGATGACCGTTGCATCCAATATCTGAAAGGGAACGCCCGCCCGAACGGCGATTTTTTGAGCGATTTCCACTTCCAACGCATGTCGTTGCCCGTAAGTGATGCACAACGTGCGTACCTCTTCAAAATGTTTCAACGCCCAAAACAGGCAGGTGGTCGAATCCTGTCCTCCCGAATGAAGGACTAATGCCGATTGATGATTACTATTCATTGTTTATTATTTACGCGCGCTATCGGTTTAACCACAACTCCGGATCCAGTTTTGTTTGTTCTTTCCACAACTCGAAATGCAAAATGGTTTCATTATTCGCTTCGCTGTCCGTATAGATTTTTCCAATATCCTGACCGGTTTTTACTTTCTCGCCCGCTTTAACAAAGATCTGTTCCAGACAGGCATACAATGTCAAATAATTTCCGTGCCGGATAATGACGGAGTTCTGAAATCCCGGAATGGCGAATATTTTCGTTACCACGCCGTCAAAAACCGCCCGTGCATTATTTCCGGGAGTAGTTTTGAGTTCGATTCCATTACTGTTGTAACGGGTATTTTTCAGATCGCCGTATTGTTGTTGTCCGAAGCGGCTGATAATTTGGTAATTGCCTTTCAATGGGAACGGCAGTTTACCTTTATTTTCCGCAAAACCGGACGACAAGGTTTGTTCCTCTTTCGTCATGGCATAACCGCCGGATGTTTCGGCTTTCCGTTCGATTTGAGGTTCCTTTTTAGCCGCCTTTTTTGCTTTCGCTACTTCCTCGGCAATAATTCGGGCGATTTCTCTGTCGAGCGCAGCCGCCTGCTTTTTCTTTTTATCCATTTCCGTCTGAAGTTTTTTTGCATTTTTCTGCAAGCCGACGACTTCGGTTTTCTGGGCGGTTTCTTCTTCCAGCAAGCGGTCTTCTTCATTTTTTTTCGCATTAGCCAGAGCTTCTTTTGCCTGTTTCCCAGCTAAGAGGGCTTGTTTTTCGACCGACACTTTCTGTTGTTGAGCGAGAATTTCATCGGCTTGCCGTTTCCGCCAGCCGGCGTATTCTTTCAAATAAAGCATCCGGCGGAACGATTGAGC
>JAITAH010000411.1 GCA_031284225.1 Dysgonamonadaceae bacterium
CCATATCAAGGTGGCCTTGCAGGGTCACGCACTTGCGGTTTTCCATACCTTTTACGGCAGGTTTACGGATAATCACGTTGCCTATTTCGTCGATAAAAGTTTCCAATCCGAGTTTTTTACCAAACCCGACTACAAACTCCACAGCCTTTTGTTCATGCTTGGAGGGACGGGGTATTTGCGTGAGGGCGTAAAAGTTTTTCCACACACATTGGGGCTCTAAATTTGCGATATTACTCATAATATTTACGTTTTTAATGTTATAAAGAGTAAAGGTACGATTTTTTTCTTAAAAAGCAAAAAAGAAAACTTTTCATTCATGTCATCAAACCACATTAGTAAGCTGACTGCCATGCAAATATCTGTTTAAATGGTGTAAAAAATAAATATAATTCCCTGTAGTACATTGTCTTGTAATAAAAAACCAGAATGGACAAAAATTAGGGTTATTTAACAAATTCAAATAAGTAAATAATAAAAAAGCATACCAGTTCGTACCAGATTTAAAAAATTTATTTATATTTGCATTGTAAAACATTTTTTTCTAATATTTATATTCCGCATGAAAAAGGGGATAATCTTTAGTATAGAAGAATTTGGAATAAACGACGGGCCTGGAATCCGCACGGTTATATTCTTGAAAGGATGCCCTTTGCGTTGCGTTTGGTGCCACAATCCCGAGGGCATTTCTTTTGAACCGCAATACCTGGAAAAAAAATCCGGTCGTTCGTTGTGCGGCTATTCAGTGGATGCGACCGAACTGGCCCAAAAAATGCTGAAGAACAAAATTATTTTTGAAATGGGCGGCGGCGGCGTCACGCTGTCGGGTGGAGAACCTTTGGCGCAACCCGGATTTACGGCGGAATTTCTGGAGCAGGTCGCTCCGGTTCATCGCGCGATCGAAACCAGCGGAATGGCGCCGGCAAACGTCTTCCGTGAAATTATCGGGTTAACCGATTTGACGCTGATTGACGTCAAGCAGATGAATCCCGAAAAACACAGGCAATATACGGGCGTGAGCAACCGGCAGATACTGGAAAATATCGACTGGCTTTGCGCTTCAGGAAAGCCTTTTGTGGCGCGTGTCCCTTTAATTCCGGGCGTGAATGACGACAGAGAAAACATGCAGGCCATCTTGGCTTTATTCAAAGGCGTTCCGTCACTTCAAAGGATTGAACTGATGCCCTATAACAAATTTGCGGGAGCAAAATACCCGATGCTGGGACAGGAATACAACCCGCCTTTCGACTCGCAAAATGTGCACGTTGTAACAGATATTTTTAAAAACAACAATATTAACGCTATCATTTTATGAACCAAAGAATAGCAGCGCTCCGTGAATTGATCATAGAAAAGCGGCACCGTGATTGCCGCCGGTCGCTCGAAGAATTAGGAATCGACCGGCTGAGCGAAACATTTGCGGAACAGGGGCTTTCGCCTATTGAGCGCGTCACAGCCTGCTTGGAAATACTTTTTGAAAAGGAAACGCCGGTCATTTTACCCGGCGAGCGTATTGTTTTTACCCGTACCGTGGCCCAGGTTCCCGAACTGTTTACGGAACAGGAATGGGCAGAAATCCGCGGCAAGTATTATTTGCACGAACGCGGTTATGTATGCAATATTTCACCGGATTACGAAACGACTATTCGGAAAGGACTGGCTGCGCGAAAACAGGAAGTGATTGACAAACTGAACTCTAAGGGCAATGATGCTGAAGCGGTCGAATTTCTGCAATCGGTCAGACGTTCCATCGAAGCCATTCAGAATTTGATTGAAAAATACGCTTTAGAACAAGGCGACAACGAAACTGCCGCCGTTTTACGCCATATTAAGACAGACGGCGCAAAAACCCTGCGCGAGGCTTTGCAACTGCTCCGGATACTGCATTATTCGCTTTGGGCTTCGGGCAATTACCATAACACATTAGGACGTTTCGACCAGTATATTTATCCTTATTACCAGGGCGACATTCAAAGCGGACGGCTGACTCGGGAAGAGGCATTTGACCTGGTGGAAGAATTTTTCCTCGTTTGCAATAAAGACAGCGACCTTTATCCGGGGATGCAGCAGGGCGATAACGGGCAAAGTTTAGTGCTTGGCGGACGAAGCGCTTCGGGCGAATATCTTTTCAACGATTTGTCGAAAGATTGCCTCCGCGCCAGCTACGAACTGAATCTGATCGACCCGAAAATCAATATCCGCGTGGATAAGGATACGCCGCTGGAAATTTACGAAATGGGCTCGGAGCTGACGAAAATCGGACAGGGCTTTCCGCAATACTGCAATGACGACGTTGTGATTCCCGGCTTAATCCGCAAAGGTTATTCCGAAGAAGACGCCCGCAATTATGTGGTGGCCGCCTGCTGGGAATTTATCATTCCAAAAGTAGCGATGGACATTCCGAATATCGACGGGCTTTCGCTGATTGCCTGCGTGCAAAACAGTGTTGCAAAATTGCAAGATTGCCCCGACTTTCAAACGTTTATGCAAGCCGTGAGCGCAGAAATCAAATCGCGTTTTGAGGCCATTTGCGCCAAGCACAAAAATCTGTGGATGATTCCTGCGCCCGTCATGTCGCTATTAATGGACGGAACGATTGCACGCGGCCGCGATA
>JAITAH010000048.1 GCA_031284225.1 Dysgonamonadaceae bacterium
CGCATTGTCCGCAAAGTCATAGCCGACCAGACGGACGAAAACGGCAATTTACGGGTGCAGATAGAGGTAAAAGTAGGTGAGTAATGAAACATATCTTATTTATCATCTTATTCCTTGCCATCGTCGCGCTCGCCCGCTCGCAAACCGTTACGACGGCGCAATGGTGGTTCGACGGCGACTACGGCAGTGCCGTTACCGAACCGGCAAGCGGCCGCGATTTTGTCTGGCGCAAGAATATCTCCACTGCCGCGTTGCAGCCCGGTTTTCACTGGCTCAATGTGCATTTTAAGAGTAGCGATGGACACTGGGGCAGCGCCATGCAGCACTGGTTTTTGAAACTCGACGGCGTGCACGGCAATGTTATTTCCCATTTTGAATACTGGTTCGGTATGGACTTCGACAACCGCAAGAGCATACCGCTGAGTACCGTCAATTTGAGCGCTACTAACGTATCCGGCATTATCCTGAACTTGCCGATGCGGGATGTCCCCAACGGTTTGTACCAACTCAACTATCGTGTGGGTTATGTAGGCGGCGTTTATTCTACCGTTTACACCACGCTATTCTACAAGTGCGACAATGTGATTTCGGAAGGGAACTCCGTCTTTGAATACTGGATTGACGACCATTTTGAAGCGCGGCGGCAACAAACTTTCGCCAACCCGGGCGGAACGAATACGCTCTCTCTCGACCTGTCGGGACTTTCGGAAGGCGGTTTGCATCGCTTGAATTACCGCATCGGCAATCAGGGCGGCGTTTTCGGAAGCGTTTCTACCGACTGGTTTTTCAACAACAGTCATGGAGCCAGTGTGTTGGAATGGACTTTCGACGACAACCCAACGGTACATACCCGCACGCTTGCAAGTACAAGCGAAAACGTGGTTTTCGACCTGTCTGCCGGCAGCCTCTCCAACGGCGTACACAGCGTGCATTTTCGCGCCGGGCGCCAAAACGGTACTTACACCACGCCCCTGACGGCTTGGTTTGTGAAAGGCGCGAATCCTTATGCGCCCGCGCCAAGCGAGGAGCAGAAAATAGCCGGGTATATATACTGGTTTGACAACCAATCGCAAACCACGCTTACCGACGCGCTCATTACGCCGCCGGCGCCCTATTACGCAATGGACGAAGATTTGCCTGTCGGCAGTTTGACGCGCGGCAAGCACACAATCAACATGCGTTTCCTCGACAACTACGGGCAACCGGGCGAAATCGTTACGGATACGTTTAAGGTTTTGCAGGGCCATATCACGCAGGCGAAGATTAAGAATTTGGAGCCGAATATCAATCCGTTTTTTCCGCTTGATGTAAAAGAATATGCAACCATTTACCGCTATTATAAAATAGTGGATGAAAATAATGTGCCGATTCCCAATGCAAAAATAGAGTATAAAGTCGGCAATTATATTGGTTTTTCAAGCAAGAGCGGCGATGATGGGGTTGTTACTATTGAATTTAACGTATGGGGAGAAAATGTCGATGACGAATCAGACGATATTATCACTCGCGGAACGCAGACAAGAATGGCGTTTGTAAAATTATTTATTGACAATCAAGAAGTAAATACACCCGTAAACGATTTTGCAGGTAGCAATAATTATATTTTTGTTCAGCAATATCGATCCGACGAATCGACTTTGGGCTTAGGAATAGGCTTGGGAGGTGGCGTGAGTTTGCCGCACAATATGAAATTAAGTGCGGGTGCAGACACAAAAATTTCATTTACCAACAAGTATGACGGTTTAAATCTCACAGGTAGAACTTATACTTTGGAAGGAAGTATAAAAGCAAGTGGCAGTGGTTCTATTCCATTTAGCGAGAAAATAATCGAAAATAAGATTTTATACAAAACACTGGGCGGTTTTCCTTCAATCAAACCCAAAGGCAGCTTGAAAATTGAAGGCACAGGCAAATTTAAACAGGAAATGGAAATCGCCTCCGATGCGGGTTGGCAAACGTATCTTGCCATATTCTACGACCTTGTTTACTGGACTTATGTGAATACCGGTTTTACCAATGAAAACTTGGACGTCATACTCAATACCTTGGGCAATTATTTGGCAGATGCAGATTATCAGCAAAATAAGGAAAGCAAGTGGGGCGCAAATTTGACTTTAACAGGAGGAATTTCGTCATTTGCCATGAATTATGCGCCGGTTGAGATTATCGAACTACCGAATGGATTTATACAACCGCCGCTGTGGTATAATAAAAAGGATATAAATGTAGATATAAATTTTAGTGGCAAAGCAGGTTTTGACACCGGTGGCGGATATAAAAGCCAACGTTCTAAAACCAATTATACTCAATATAATTTTCTTTCGTTTGCCATAGAAGGCTCTGCCGAAATTTCTGCAATCCGCGAAACGGGGTTCAATATTCCAAACTCACCCAATGAACAATATGGGGTTTCCATTAGTGGTACAAAGTCGTCTTCTGTGAAATTTTCGAGAGAACACCCCGATAATTCTCCGGATATTGAAAAGGCAAGTTTGACGTTAGGTAGTGGTACAGATGTTGAGTTAGAAGTTAATTACGGTTTTTATTCCGGGTCAGTAAAACCAAGCAAGGATTACAGTTATAAATATACCATTGACAAACCTGTTTTTGATTATTTGCACAGTCATTCGGATTTGATTTCGACTTTGCCTTTATCCGCAAGAAACACTTGGCGTTATTTAGATAATCAGGATAATGTGGGTTCAAATATTTCATTACCGTTTACGCATGTTTTTTCTGATTACGAAGATGATTTAACTGCATTGTTTAAGAAAATAGATTATCAAAATACGCCCAATTTAAACAAAAGTGTTTCTCTGACAGGAATAAAACAATACGCAGGCTCGCTCGACATTAAGAAACGTATCGGCACGCCCAAGTGGTTGGATTGGTTTGGTAATTTTGAGGTTTACATTCACGGTAATTTGTCATTGGAAGGACAATATCCTTTATCAGAAGCGTATTGGCATTTTGGACAAGACACAATACTTCCAATAATAAAATATAGAGAAACCAGTCCTTTCAGTTCGTTGGGTAATTTTGGCAAAGAAGCCTCTTATTACTTTGCACCTTTTGACAGAACGGATGAAAAAATAACCAGTTTAGGTACAGTAAAGGATGAAGCAATAACCAATTTAGATGCAGTGATAGACAAAATAAAATCTTTGCTTGCTCAAAAATGGGACGATGCCAAAGAGAAAGCGAGAGATGTGTTGAATGGGTGGTATAATACATATGAATACCAGACAGAAAAAGGATTAGAAAAATTATTAATCTGGCTTGGACCTTGGTCGTATGGAGGCGCACCGCAACAAAATATGAATAGAAGCGCAAGTATGCCCGGTCTTCGCAGATATTCGCCGATGTTAAGCAGTTACAAACAATTTACAGAAAATCCGCAAACCGATATTTCTACTGTTTTGTTTGAAATTCCCTGTGAAAATGACGATGTGTTTGATGAAAGTACGGATATAAATTTCAGTCATTACTACCCCGGCGGCGAAGTATTAGGTGCAACCATCGCTCAGGATACCTTTGTTGTTATCAGTGAAATTGCCTTTTTGAGCGCCGTCCACAAATGGGACACCCTCACAGTTGCTCCCAACGGTAATTTCAAAATTTTTGCAACGGCAGGAGCCGACGATTTGGCATTTTTGGAAATAAACGCTTCTTATCCGGTTGGCGTTTATCACAAAGCATTTGTCGACAGTCTGTGGCATTTTATCGGTAACACCAACGATACGATTTATTTCAACGAATTGGGTAAATTCTGTCTCGGCGTTGGCGTGAGCAATGACCATACGCCACCTGTCATCACTATTTCCAAAGAAGAAGGTGCGAGCGAAGTGTCAATCAGCATTACCGACAATATGGCGGTGTATTGGAGAAACGTGCATATCCTTGTCAATGGATTGGAAGCAGAATACGAGCGCGACGGCGGTAATGTAGCCATTCCACTTACCGAAAAGCAGTTGGCGGAAGATATTCACGTTACCGTTTATGCTTCCGACTTGGCGCGCAACGAGGCGCAAAAAATGGAAGTGTTTGCCGGACCGACAGGCATAATCCCTCCAACGGCAAGCGAGAAAGTCGTAAAACTCTATCCGAATCCCGCAAAAGACGTATGTACACTGCAAATTTCGGATGTATCGCAATTAAAATCAATGAAATACGCGGTTGTCTCGCCTTTGGGCAACGTTATTGCCCAAGGTAACATTACAGATACGGAAACAGCTATCAATGTCGGAAATTTTGAGAGCGGCGTGTATTTTGTGGTGGTTCATGACAAGCAGAAAATATTTGGAAGTTATAAGTTGTTGAAACAGTAAATGTTATCCATATCAAAGCTGCCATTCTAATGGTATTGCGATAGTAAACCCCCTATCGTCATACAACCGTTAATTGCTTGCCGATGGGAACAGGATAATCTTACGCTTAAAAAATGAAAAACGAATAGAAAAACAATCCGTTTCGGATTGTTTTTCTATCTCAAATGCACAAAACTATCCTGTGCTAATATCAAATAATCAATTTTTTAAAAGCTAAATAGCCGGTATTATTTCACCACTACTTTAGCGCTCCACTGTTCTGCCCGCAATACATAAGCGCCTTCCCGGAAAACGCCTTCCAGAACCGTACGTTCGCCTGCGACAACTGTTTGTTCACGGAGTTTGCAGCCGGCGACGTCGACCACTTCTACTTTTACGCTGCTGCCTTGCAGGTTCCGAATATGCAGTTCGACCGTTATCCTGCCGGCTTTTTCGCTGTAAACCAGAAAACTGTCGCTGCTGTCGGAAACAGACAAACCGGTTGCGGAACGCAGGAAAGCGATGCTGAACCGTTCGGTATTCAGCGGGACGCTATTGGAAGTAAAGTAATAGCCGTTATTGTTGCGAAGATCAAATTCCTTGTCTGTCCATTTATCGCGTAAGATAACGTCCAGCGTATCGAGATTCAGTATTTCCTTTGCACGGAAGCTGAAAAAACCTCCCTTGTCCATCTGAAAACCGAGCGGAATTTTCATGCCGGCGGTAATTTCGGAAAAACCGTTGATGCTCAGTTCGCGGTTTTCCTCAGTCGGCAGAGTAAAGATTTCTGCGCCCAGACCGGTCAACCATTTATCGCTGTCATAATCATCAAAACTGTTTTTTGCCGATGGATCGGCGTAAATAACGGTTTCGTCCGTACGCTGGCCGTCGCTTAGGTTGAGGCGCAA
>JAITAH010000211.1 GCA_031284225.1 Dysgonamonadaceae bacterium
AGCAATCCAGAAAAAGATACGCGGTACGCGGCGCTCGGCGATCGACCACGATCTTGTCTTTTCTGGTTTGCTTCGCTCCGCTCGCAATGACGGGACACGATATAGACGGGACACGACAAGAACAGATACACGACAATGACGGGACACGACCACATCGTGCACCGAGTACCGAGTACCAAATGTCGAGTACCGTGCATCGAGTACCAAATGTCGTGCACCGAGTACCGTGCGCAAAGCGCGCTTCGCGCACGCTGTACCGAGTACCAAAAAAATTCCGCCCGCCTTTCTTCGGGGAAGAACTGCGGAGCGGATATGATTCGGTTCTATTGTATTTTCCGACGGCACACACGCCGCCGTCAATCGTAAACGATTGAAATTCAGGTAAATTTATGGAATCTCTCTCTCTCTCTCTAACATTTCTCGGAGAACTGACAAATATTTATAGTTAATTATCGTTAATCCTTTCATCTTTTTTTCTGTTGCCTTTTATTGTTTTTGTATCTTCTTTACCTGCTTTTCTGCTGTTTTTATTCGTTCTTTTTACCCTCAAATATTGTAAAATATTTTATTATAATCAACCAATTGTTAGCGTTTTATGACGGTAAATGTAAACTATTTTCTAATAGTGCAAATTTAGTGCCAAAAAAGTACAATCACGCTACGCATAGTAGATTCGTTCTATTTTGTTTATTTCGCTTCCCTAAAAAGCCTGAAAAACGTCTTTTTATCTTCTTTCTCTTCATCTATCTTCTTTCATCTTTTGTCTTCTCATCTATTTTTAAAGGTTTGTGTGTAATCGGAAATTTTATGCTACCTTTGTTCTTCCGTTTATATTTCCAAAAGGGCTAATAGTACGAAGGCAAACAAGTTAAAAGAGGAATGGATTATTCGCTGAAACAAGACGAACGTTTGGAACTGCAAACCGCTTACCGCCGCCTGTTGCGATGGGCGGACGATGCAATTTTGCCCGGCGATCGGGAAAAAGTGAAACGCTACCTCGGCGGGGCGAGCGCCGCAAACAGTTACGAAAAAGATGTTTACGGACTGAATATTCTTCTCCGTACCCTCCATACAGCGCTGATTGTCGGGGAAGAAATCGGTTTGAAACGTTCGGCTATCCTGGCAGTATTGCTTTCCCGTCCGGTGATGCAACAACATTGCACGCCGGCGGATATTGAAAAGGATTTCGGCGCCGATACGGCCGGCCTTATCCGCGGATTGATTAAAACCTACGAACTCTACGGCAAAAACGCCGCCATTGATAACGAACATTTCCGCACGTTGCTAATTTCTTTTGCCGAAGACGTCCGGGTTATTTTAATCATTATCGCCGAACGTCTTTACCTGATGCGTATGGCCAAAAGCATCGCCAACGAAGATTACCGGTTGAAGATTGCCGCCGAGGCTTCCTACCTCTACGCGCCCCTGTCGCACAAATTGGGTTTATACAAAATCAAATCGGAACTGGAAGACTTGTCGCTCAAATTTCGCGACCGGGAAACCTACGATTTTATCAAGGCGAAACTCAATGAAACGAAGCGCTCGCGCGACCAGTATATCGCCGCTTTCATCGCGCCGATTGAAGAAAAATTAACCGCGCTCGGCTTGAATTTCGATATCAAGGGACGCACCAAATCGATCCATTCCATACACAATAAATTACTGAAACAGAAAATCGAATTTGAGAAAATTTACGATTTATTCGCTATCCGCATCATCCTCGATACGCCTGTGGAAAGGGAAAAAACCGAATGTTGGCAAGTTTATTCAGTAATTACAGACATGTATCAGCCTAACCCGCAACGCCTCAAAGACTGGCTGTCGGTGCCCAAAAGCAACGGGTACGAATCGCTGCACACAACCGTTATGGGCGCGGAAGGCCGATGGGTCGAAGTGCAAATCCGCTCCAAACGCATGGACGAAATCGCCGAAAAAGGCCTGGCCGCCCACTGGAAATACAAAGGCCTGAAAGGCGAAAGCGGTCTGGACAACTGGCTGAACAACGTTCGCGAAGTACTGGAACACAAAGATGCGTCGCCCACCGACCTTATCGACGAGTTCAAACTGGATTTGTACGACGACGAAATTTTCGTCTTCACCCCCAAAGGCGACCTGTTCAAACTGCCGAAAAATGCCACGATACTGGATTTCGCTTTCGCCGTTCATACCAAAGTCGGATCCAGATGCGTTTCCGCCCGGATCAATGGGAAAAATGTGCCGATCAAGCACAAACTGCAAAGCGGCGATCAGGTGGAAATCCTTACATCGCCCAACCAAACGCCGAAGCAGGATTGGCTGAATATTGCCGTTACGAGCAAGGCGCGCGTCAAAATCAAACAGTCGCTCAAGGAACAGGCGGCTACTCAGGTCGAACTGGCCAAAGAATTGCTGCATCGCCGGTTCAAAAACCGCAAAATCGACGAGGACGAATCGAAACTCATGCGCCTCATCAAAAAGATGGGATACAAAACCGTTACCGACTTCTATGTTGCGATCGCCCGGGAACAGCTCGACGTGAATACCGTTATCGACCATTATCTGGAGCAGGACCGAAAAGACCAGGAACTGTCGGACCTCGGCAACCGTAGCGTGGAAAATTACTACGCCCCCACGCCCGGCGAAGACCTTTCCCGAAAAGAAGACGTGCTGGTGATCGACGCCAACCTGACCGGCATCGATTATTCCTTAGCCAAATGCTGCAATCCGATTTATGGCGACGAAATCTTCGGTTTTGTTTCTTCCCAAGGCATCAAAATTCACCGGAGGAATTGCCCCAATGCGCCTTCGCTGTTTAAGCGGTTCGGCTATCGGGTGGTTCAATCGCGCTGGGCGGGAAAATCGGGCGCCAATTATTCTGTTAGCCTGAAAGTGGTGGGCAGCGACGACATCGGCGTCGTAACCAACATTACATCCGTCATTGCCAAGGAAAGCGGCATGATGCTGCGCTCCATCAATGTAGATTCGCAGGACGGGATTTTCCAGGGAACGATTACCGTCGTATTGAGCGACACATCCGCCATGGACGGGTTAATGAAAAAAATCCGGGCGATTAAGGGCGTGAAACAGGTGAGCCGTTATTGAAGAATTATTTCACCAGATTCAGTTCTTCTTGTTGCCGTATTAATACCCGCTGTTGATTTTCGAGGGAAAGCCTTGCGCTGGCCGTATCGCTTTTCGCCTTTTCGATATTAGCTTTGGCCTTTTCGATGTCTTTCTCATAATTCGAAATATCCTTGACCCGTCCGTCCATTTGCTTCCGCAGACTTTCGAGCGTTTTTTGGGTTTGTTCGATTTCTTTTCGCTTCGCCTCTTTTTTCAGGGCTATATCGAAGTCGTAAAGTGCAGCCGAGTACTTTTTTTCAAGAAAACCTTTAACATTGGCAATCAAGCCGGAATCCGAATTTGCAGTTTCGAACGGAGCGTCTATTCCCTTTCTCACGAAAACACTAACTGCCGTAACAGGAGCATTTTTATCCTTGCTGACTTCGTCAAAACTGACAAACAAATTGATGTATTGTTGACTGATAGCAGAAAACAGAATCGGCGTTTCATAAGCAATTTTCTTTCCTGAAGATTTTCCTTTGCTCAAGCCTTCGGCTTTGAGTAGATTTTCCATGACTTTTTGCGCATCTTTCGCGTTTACTGTTACTTTCATAGATACGCAAGAACCCGAATTGTTCTTATCCAACTGCGCTACGCTTTCGTATGCTTGTTGGGCATTTACACTTATCATTGACATTATGAATGTAAATGATATCAAAAACATTTTTCTCCTCTTCATAATAATACATTTTAAAAAATTAATATGCAAAAATTGTGCCATGATATCAGTCTATTATATTTCGTGCGGCTTGATTGAAAAAACTACCATGTACGAAACGAAAAAGCAATTCGTTATGCATTGCGAACCTGTTAACCTATTCCTCATTCAGTGTTAAATAAGCTTGTTGTCGGCTTTTTGGTAACTTTTTAATCACTTCGTCCACCGAATGAGCAATCAGTTCTGCAATTAATGCATCCGGAACATCGCTCCGGATAAAAACGGATATCCAGTATTTCTTATCGGAATGATAGCCAAACGTAACGCCTGCGTACCGCGCCATTAAATCGGCGGATTTTTCCGGATGACATTTCATGTTCACAAAAAATTCGCCATCTTTCGGAAATAAGGAAAAATACGCAAACATTTTGCCCATGACTTTATAAACCAAGGTGTTTTCGTCAAAAGGCAAACTTTCGGAAGCGCCTTTTACCGACAAGCAACGTTCTCTTAATTCATCAATATTCATCCGCCAACTAATTGAATACAAAAATAGTATAAATAGTCGAAATATTATTGAATTGAGAAAAAATTTGACGCTGTATCAAAAGTCAGGAATCAGCGTTTTTTTTATTCTGAACAGCCTCCCGCGTCTTTCCTACTTCACTTCCCAAACATCGCCGGCCATCAAAAAGGCCTTCAATGTGCGCGACGGTTTTTTCGCTTGCACGTTGGCGATTTGCTTTTCGACTTCCTCGTCATAGACGGGAGCGGCGACGTCGCGAATAACGCCTAAGGCAACCGGCAATTCGTTGCCGTCCATCAAGGCCAGTTTCAGGTGAACGGTCGGATCGAGCGTGGTTGCATCGTGCACCAGCACATCGTCCAGCGTGTAACCGTTTTCGCCGATGGTAACGGCTTTGACGCCAAATCCTTCCCGGACAAGGCCTTTTTGATTGTCTTTCCCGAAAATCATTTTTTCGCCGTGGCGCAGGAAAATCGTGCGTTCCGGACGAACGTCTTTCGCTGTGATCTGCTCGTTGACGCC
>JAITAH010000215.1 GCA_031284225.1 Dysgonamonadaceae bacterium
TTCTGCGATTCCCGTTCCACCACAATCACCGCGCGAATGTGGATCATGGCCTCCGATTCGTCGAAAGTTTCGACCACCACCGCCACCGAATACGGGATCTCCTGCTGGTAATAACGGAGAATTTTTTCGCGGATAATTTCCGTAACGAAAAACCGTGCCGGTCGATCCGTCATCACATCTTTCTCAAAATACGGGGGCGATTCGGGCAGCAGTTCGCGGATTCGCTTTTGCAGATAATCGACCTGAAATGCGTGTTTAGCCGACAGGGGGATGATTTCTGCCTGCGGCCAAACGGCCTTCCAGCCGGCCACAATCGCCTCCAGTTCCTGCTGACAGGAAAGATCAATTTTGTTGATCACCAGCAAAACGGGCGCTGTGAGGGCTTGTACTTTTTTCAGGAAAAAATGGTTTTTGTCGATTTTTTCGACGACGTCGGTTACATAAATCAGCACATCGGCGTCGTCCAGCGCCGATTCTGAAAACGCCAACATGTTCTTCTGTAACTTGTATTTAGGTTGTAAAACGCCGGGCGTATCGGAATAAACGATTTGCATTTCGTCGTCGTTCACGACGCCCACAATCCGATGACGGGTCGTTTGCGCTTTGGAAGTAATGATCGACAGTTTTTCGCCGGCCAGCACGTTCATCAACGTCGATTTCCCGACATTCGGATTCCCGACAATATTTACAAATCCCGATTTATGCATTCTCCACGGGTTTAATACCCCCAGATCAGGTAAGTAGCGCCCCAGGTAAAGCCGGCGCCGAACGCGGTTAAGATAATTTTATCGCCTTTGCGAAGCCTTGGTTCCCATTCCCAGAGGCAGAGCGGAATGGTACCGGCGCTGGTATTGCCGTATTTTTCGATATTGATCATCACTTTATTGCGCGAAATTCCCAGATATCCGGCCACCGAATCGATGATCCTCAAATTGGCCTGATGCGGCACCACCCAGTCGATATCGTTGATCGACAAGCTGTTCCGTTGAAGGATTTCCCGGCAGGCGCCCACCATATTGGCCACCGCATGTTTGAAAACGATTTTACCGTCCTGCCAGATGTAATGCAGTCGCCGGTCGATCGATTCATAAGAAGCCGGATGCCTCGAACCGCCGCCATACATGTGCAGCGTTTCCGGCTGCGAGCCGTCGGAATGGAGAACAGCGTCGATTAAACCGCTATCTTCGGATGTTGCTTCCAGCAGGACGCATCCGCATCCGTCGCCGAAAATCGGACAAGTGTTCCGATCCTGATAATCGGTTACGACCGACAGTATATCGCCTGCGATCACCAGTATTTTTTTATATTTTCCGGAAGCGATAAAACTGTTTCCTACCTCCAGCCCGAACAAAAATCCGCTGCATGCCGCTTCGATATCGAAACAGAATGCGCTCTTCATTCCGGTTTGAGCGGCCACCAGTGCGGCCGTATTCGGAAGCATATAATCGGGGGTGGAAGTAGCAAAAACGACCGCTTCGATGGTTGAGGGATCAAAATGGCGCTTGGATTGCATGTTTTGGATCGCTTTCACAGCCAGGTAAGAGATTCCTTCGCCCTCTTCCGGTTTTAAGATTCGCCTTTCTTTGATACCGATGCGTTTGGTAATCCATTCGTCAGAAGTTTCAACGATGGCGGATAATTCCGCATTTGTCAAACGATATTCCGGAACGTAAGCTCCGATACCGGTTATAACAGCGTGAATGTTATTCATTAAGCAGTAGCTCCTGTTTTATCGATAATGACTTTGCCTTTGTAATACAATTTGCCTTCGTACCAGTGAGCGCGGTGATATAAATGATATTCTCCGGTGGTAGGATCTAACGCAATTTGAGGGATAATTGCTTTGTCGTGGGTTCTTCTTTTGTCCCTTCGGGTTTTACCGACTCTTCGTTTGGGATGTGCCATTGTTTTCTATTATTTTAAGTTAGTATTCTAAATCCAGCTGTTTTAATGCGTCCCAGCGCGGATCGGAGTTGTCTTCCGGATCTTCGGCGATCGCATGGGTATCGTTGCCGTCGATATCGAACGCATCGTCGTCTGTCGCTTTGGCGGTATGTTTTTTCAATTTAGCGCTCATTTGCTTGTTGCATTTCCCCGGCGCATGAATGTGCTTGATGGGAATGGCGAGGGCAACGAATTCGTACAGGAACCAGGCCAGATTAATCACGCCTTCCGCTTCGGGGATGATCACAATTTCGTCGCTTTCTTCCGAATAATCTTTCCCAAATTTGACGATCAGGCGGGCTGTCGTTTCGATGGGGTAATCCATATCGTCCAGACAACGATCGCAAGGGATAACCGCATTGCCGCTCAGTTTGAAAGCCAGATTAAACGCGCCGGCTATCCTGGTAACGGTCAGTTGAACATGGATCTTCCCTTTTTGCAGCTCTTCGCCGTCGATATTGGCAAAAAACGGATTGTCAAGAAAGTATTCATAGTTCTGAACCTCTTGCTGCATCCCTTTCAAATCAACCTTATATGTATCAAATTTACCCAAGGCTTTCCTTTTTTTTGAAAAACGTTGCAAAGGTAAGGATTTTAATGGGAATGGCAAATAATTTAAAAACTTTTTGCTATTTTTGTACGATAATGATTTAGTCTTTATTATTAATCTTAAAAAACAAATTCAGGATGAAAAAGAGTTCAATGATTCTGTTAGCTGCCGGGTTGACGCT
>JAITAH010000132.1 GCA_031284225.1 Dysgonamonadaceae bacterium
GGCGCCTGTATTGGTCGGAGTCCAGTAGTCGATTTCACGCTGGTTGTAACGACCGGTCTGGCTCTCAGCCCCTGCCTCTACCCAGTATTTAAAACGACCGTACATCTGTAACGAAAACTCAATATTCTTGTAAGAGAACGTATTCATCCAGCCGAATGTCCAGCGGGGATTTTTATTACCCAGTATAACGCGGTCATTATCGTCAATTTTGTATATTTCATTTCCTGCGGCGTCTATGTCATTCTTAACATCGATGGGCTTAACCAAACCCGGTGCAAATTTGTGGCCGTTGGCATTGTATTTGGCCATCAACTCCAAGTCTTCCGGCGTATCTTGCCACAGGCGGTCTTTCTGGAAGTTATAGTAAACAGAGATTGAATTCCCGATAAACCAAGTGTTGCTAATATCGTCGGTTTTGCCCGAAGCCAGTTCTTCGATCCGGTCTTTCGTATATGCGGCCGAGAGGATGGAGTTCCAGGAAAAATCGTTCGTCTGCACGGGAACCAAGTTCAGCGTTATATCCACACCCTTGTTAGAAGTGCGGCCAATATTGGCAGTGGTAAAGGGATAACCCAGCAGAGGAGGAATTTGCATATCCAGAAGCAAATCCTTAGTCTTGGATACGTATCCATCCACCGTACCATTGATACGGTTGTTCAGAAAACTGAAATCAATTCCCACATTCCATTGCGTAGTTTTTTCCCATCCAAGTTGCTTGTTGGGCATACCTATCTGATCTTTTACATAAAAAGGTTCGTTGGTAGTATAAATGATTATATTGCCGTCGCTATTGATTCCGTTGAAAGGTTGACGCCCCGATTGAATGCCACCCAGAGTTCCGTACGGAGCGACCGCGGCGTTACCTGTGGCGCCGACGCCCGCACGAAGTTTCAAGTTATTGATCCAACGATAATCTTCCATGAAATCTTCTTGATTGATACGCCATCCGAGAGCCGCCGAAGGGAAGAACTCCCATCTATGTCCGGCCGCCAACTGAGAAGCGCCATCCCAGCGACCGGATACGGTCAAAAGATAACGATCGTCGAAACCATAATTGAAACGCATCATATAAGACTCCAACTGACGTTCGTTGATACCGGTGTCCCATCCGGCGGATACCTGATCGCCTTTGGGGTCGAGCGTGCTGAAAGCGTTCCACGCCCAATCTTCGTTGGGGACTCCCTGACCGTTCATGTTCGATGTTTCGTATGTCCATGCAGAAGCGGTATGGAGCAAGGTAGCGCCCACAGTATGCTTGCCGAAGATACGATTATAGTCCAACTGTTCATCCAATGTCCACGAGAGGTCGTTACGTTGCTGCAGACGGGCATAGTTCGAAGCGCCGGTACCGCGGGTTACCGATTCGGCGCTGATGAAAGCGCCTTCACGCCAATACCGGAAATCGGGGCCGAAATTCATGCGGAACTTCAATCCGTCGAGAGGTTTCACGATTTCTCCCACATTCAATACGCCGTAGAAACTGCCGAGCGCTCGGAAAGTTTTGCGTTGCTGTTGCGAACGGTTCCATTCATCGACTACATTTGATACATTATCTTCGCCGCCCGGATGCCGGATAAAATTGCCGTCGGCGTCGTATGGTTTCGAGAAAGCGAAGTTCCGTTGCGCCCAACCATAGATATAATTAGGCATGCCGGTGGTAGTGGAAGCGCCGGTCAGAGAAGTTCCGTATTCCTGCAAACCATACGAAGTATTAATCGCCGCACCCATAGTAAACCACGAAGTAGGATGAATCGTCGTATTCATACTTGCCGTATAGCGTTCATAAAACTGTCCTATGAGGGTACCCGTGTTGTTAAGATAGCCAAACGACGCATAAATATCGGCTTTTTCCGTACTTCCGCTACCGCTGAGGGTGTGTTCGGTAGTAATACCGGTACGGGTTACAAAATCCGTCCAGTCGGTTGATTCTACACGAGAGCTATCCCATTGACCATTGACCCAACCATTCATAATGTTGTTGTAGGTAGTCGGATCGCCACTCATTATACTGAACACGATAGCGTCATCTGCCTGGGTAGGTTGGTCGCCGGGCGATGCAGCGAGGCCGGCGTTGTACATTGCCCAACGACGCCAAGTAATATAATCGCTGGCATTCATCATCTTCGATTTTGTTTTTTGAGCTTCCGAAGTTACCGTACTGGAGTAGTTGAGCCGGAAGTTACCGCCTTTTCCTTTCTTGGTAGTTACGATAACAACGCCGTTAGCGCCGCGGGAACCGTAAATAGCGGTTGCGGAAGCGTCTTTCAGCACATCCACAGACTCAATGTCGCGCGGATTAATCGTTTCGATGGCCGAAGCAGACATCAAAGGGATACCATCGACTACATAAAGCGGATCATTGGACGCCGAAATCGAACGATTACCGCGGATCCGAACGGTACCCAGTTCTCCCGGACGTTCGTTAGAAGTAACATCAACTCCGGCAGCTTTGCCTTGCAGCGCTTGCATGGCATTTATAACAGGACGGGCTTCGATTTCTTTGGCCCCTACCCTTGTTATCGCTCCCGTCAAGTCGCTTTTCTTTTGTACTCCGTAACCAACAACAATCACTTCATCGAGCATCAAGAGGTCTTCCTGCATCGTTACGTTAATTACTTGCAAGTTGCCTACTTTAATTGATTGGGCGATGTAACCGAGGTACGAAAATTGCAATACGGTTTCCCGATTGCTTACTCCAATCGTGTAATTGCCGTTCAAGTCGGTAACGGTTCCCTGACGATCGCCCGAAACGGCGATACTGACGCCGGGCAAAGGTTCTCCTGTTACATCCTGCACTTTTCCTGTGATAGCAATCGTTTGTGCCAACGCTTCCGAGCAACAAACCCAAAGCAGGCAAGCAACTGCCATCCATCTTACTGTCAAAATTCTCTTTTTTACATTCATAATACATTAATTATATGTTAACAAAACGATATTATTGCAACTTGTATATCTCGCTGGCGCCCAACAGGAAACAGCCTGCGCCGAAATCTTCAAAATTCGGGACTTTGTCGTAAGTAACCGGTTGGCCATCTTTGGGTTCCTTGCCGGTTCCCTGTATCCATCCGAGGAAGCCGTTGGGGTGAACAGCGTCTTTTGCCAAAGCATCCCAGGCTTTCAGTACAACCGGCAGATACGTTTCTTTATCCAGAATATGGTTGTTTATTCCCCATGCCATACCGTAAACAAAGAGGGCGGTGCCGGTAGTTTCTTTTCCCCCGAAATGACGGGGATCGTGCAGACTGACATTCCAAAAACCGTCTTCCCGCTGGCAGTTTTTCAGCGCTACGGACATGGATAGAAAATCGGCAAGATATTCTTCCCAATGGTCTTTATCTGCGGGCAGCGCATCCATCACGCGTGCCAAAGCGGCATACACCCATCCGTTACCGCGCGACCAATAGCAGTTTTTTCCGTTGGGCTCTTTGTAAGGAGGCAGAAAATCCGCATCCCGCCACCAAAGGCCGTCTTGAGGATTGTACAAGCCTTTTATTCCATGATTATTTCTTGTAAACGAATACATTTGATACATTTTTTCGTAGTAACGGTCGTCGTCCGTCAACGCTCCTAATTTCGCCAGAATCGGCATCGCCATTTGAATAGCGTCTATCCACGACCAATCGTCTGTTTGCGGAGTATTGACCAACATGTCCATACACGTTTTTATGTTGCGGATTTTTTCCGGGTCGGGAGAAAGGGTATATAAATCGATGTATGTTTGTCCGCAGCACTGGTCGTCGGCATTGCGGGTGATATTGCCGTTCCGTAAACCCCAATGATGAAACTTCGCCCAATTATACATATATTCATAGTATGTTTCTTTCGGATAAATCCGGTATAAAGCCATCAAACCTTCATAATAGACGCCCCGCGTCCAAATATTGCTTGGACGAACAATATCTGTGCGAGAGGGCGCCGTATAATCGGCATATTTTTCCATAAAATAATTATTCACTTGTATCATGGTACGAAGGACTTCCTGTTTGTCGGGTAATTTTTGAGCGTGAGCGTATGCAATAGTTCCTCCGGCAACTACGAGTAAAACCAACCATTTTTGCATTCGATTAACAACCATAACTGTATTTTTTTTACAGTACAAAGAAACGATTCTTGCCGGCGCCAAACCATAGAAATTTATCCAAATAAATGTGAAAATAGATTTCTCGCATGGAATTTTGTACATGATAGATGGAAAATTATTCATTCTCCTACTTCCCGCTATATTTTTATTAAATTTGTAAAAATTTAATTTATATATGAAAAGATTAAAAACCACTGTACTTTGGGCGATGTGTTTATTATGGATCGCTCATCCGGTTTTGGCTATTGATATACTTCGCTTTGAATGGATCAGCGATCGGGATGGCTTGTCGCAGAATACGGTACGTTGCATCATACAGGACAATAAAGGATTTATCTGGCTGGGAACCGTTAACGGTTTGAACCGCTACAACGGGAAAGAATTTTTTGTGATGCTTCCCAAAACCGGCAATTTTACTTCGCTACCTGATAACCGGATACGGAGTATGCAAGAAGACCGGAACGGGTATATATGGATTCGCACTACTGCCAATATTTTTTGTTGTTACGATCCGCGCACGGAACGCTTTGTGGATTACGACCCGAATAACCGGCAAAAGAATTTTACGCACGTGCGTACTTTTTCCAACGGCGATGTGTGGCTATGGGGCTCCAGCGGCGGATGTTGCCGGGTCCGGCATACCGCTGGAAATTTACAATCGCTTCGGTTCGGCGAGGCCGAATTAGGTAGCCTTTCGGCGCTTTTTGTTCACGAAGATGCGTCGCATCGTATCTGGATAAGTTCCGACAAAGGATTGTTCCGGATAGAAGGAGACCATGCCGTTTCAATTGTTTCCGAATCATTTTTCAGCGTTATCGAATCGGAAAACCGGTTGTTTTTCATTAATAGCAATCATATCGTTCCGTTCGATTTGCGACAACAGAAATTTGATAAAGCCGTCGTTTTTCCGAATGCCAAAACGATTTCCCTAAACATGACTACTTCTCTGAACGAGGGCTTGATTTTGCTTGCCACCAAAGAAGATATTCTCGCGTTCGATTCCCGGAAAATGAAGTTTATTCCGGTGGAACCGTTGTTTGACAATCAACCGGTGAAAAACGCATCTTTTTACATGGATCAAAAAGGAAATAAATGGGTTTACAACGTATCCGGCGTTCTTTGGCGGCATTTCCCTGATAATCACTTCGAAAAACTCAATCTTATCCCACCGGACATCCTCTCTGCAATCGATGCCGAACGGTATGAAATTTATCATGATTCTCGTAATATTATCTGGATCACCACGTATGGAAACGGTTTGTTCGCTTTAGACCAAAACAATCAGCAAATTTGCCATTATACCGTCAATAACAGCGATTTGCCTACCAATTATTTGCTGTGCGTTACAGAAGATAAATCGGGGGAAATATGGGTGGGTACGGAATTAGCCGGAATCAGTAAAATTTCTCTAAGCAACTATCCGGTACAAATCCTGTATCCGGAACCGAAAAAAAACAATAACCGAAGCAATGCCGTGCGCCTGATCTACGAGGATTCTCGCGGACGCTTCTGGATGGGAACCCGTAGCGGCGATTTGCATATTTACGATTCTTCTTTCAAAAAATTGAAATCGCACAACATTCAGGGCGGATTGCCTTTTGCTGCAACGGAAGATTTGGACGGCAATGTCTGGCTGGGTACGCGCGGAAACGGCATCCTTGTTTTTCCGCCCTCGGCCGAAAAGCCTATCCGGCATTACCGCTTGCACGATATTGAGCGGCAACCGACGAACAGCAATAATGTGTTCGATCTTTTGCGCGATTCGCAAAACCGGATTTGGGTCGCTTCCTTCGGCGGCGGATTGCATTATGCCGACCTGAATGAAAAAGAAATCACTTTCCGCCACATTAGTACACGCACCGTCAATCAGGATATGGTACGGGCGATTATGCAAGACCATACCGGCATGATTTGGACGGGAACCAACGAAGGCGTCAATGTTTTCGACCCCAACGAATTGGTTCGCGACAATACAAAATACATCAATTTTCATTTTGACGTCAATGACGATCGTTCTATTAATAACAATGAGGTGAAAGCGATTTTTGAAGACAGTCAGGGACGCATCTGGTTCGGCACTACGGGCGGCGGATTGAATTTGCTGGTACGGGAAACGCCGCTCGAACGTTCCTGGTTCCAACATTTTACCGCGAAAGAAGGACTTTCTAATGAAGTAATTCAAGCCATTATGGAAGACGATCAGGGATTTATTTGGGTAAGCACCGAAGGCGGTAGCGGCATTTCCAGGTTAAACCAGGAAACCGGTCGTTTCGAAAATTTCAGTTTGTCGGATTCGAAACGGTCGGGACTGTTCAACGAAGGCGCCCGCTGGAAAATGAAAAACGGCAATCTGATATTCGGCAGTTATTTCGGCGCTTTTATTTTCGATCCTTCGCAAATCAAATCCGATGCGTATGCGCCGCCCGTAGTAATTACCGGATTAAAAATAAACGGGGTGGACGTTTATCCGGAACAACCGAATTCGCCGCTGTCCGAAAGCATTTCGCTAACCAACGCTGTCCGATTGAAATACAATCAAAATTCGTTCAACATCGAATTTGCCATGCTCAATTTCCATTCTTCCACATTTAATCAGTACGCTTATTATTTAGATGGTTATGAAAAGCTTTGGAATCCGGTTACAAGGCACAATATCGCTGCCTACCGCAATGTGCCTCCGGGAACGTATTGGTTTAAGGTGAAAGGGAGCAACAGTTTCGGCGTGTGGACAGACCATGAAACGGCATTGAAAATCGTTGTCGCACCGCCTTTCTGGCAATCCGTTTGGGCGTATCTTCTGTATCTCGTTATTATAATTGTCGCCATCCTCTTCACTATCCGTATTATTAAACAAATCAACCGCTTACATACCGAGGTGGAGGTCGAGCGGCAATTGACGGAATACAAACTCCGGTTTTTTACCAATATTTCGCACGAGTTCCGGACGCCGTTGACAATTATCCGGGGATCGATTGAAAATCTGGCAATCCTCGAAAACCTGCCGGCAACGGTTGCCAAACAGGTGGATCAAATGTCGAAAAGCGCTTCTCGACTGCTTCGCCTGATAGACCAGTTACTGGAATTTAGAAAATTACAGAATAAGGGATTGGAATTGCAACTGGCACGCACGGAAGCTGTCGCTTTCTTTCATGATATTTATCAAACATTTCAGGAACTGGCAGAAAAGAAAAAAATCGAATTTCTGTTCGAAAGTAACCGCCCGCAACAAGAAATGTTGTTGGATAAAAGCAAATGGGATAAAATCGTTTATAACCTGCTATCCAATGCAATGAAATACACTCCCGACAACGGCCTGATTGTGATGCGCCTGATTTTTTCGGAGGCCGACGACCGATTCATTTTAAGCGTTTCCGACAACGGCGCCGGAGTTCCGAAAGAAAAACAAAGTTCGCTGTTTGTCCGCTTTGCCCAATTCGATTCGTCGGTCGGGGGAACAGGAGTCGGCTTGCATCTTACCGCCGAACTGGCGGCAACCCACAAAGGAAAAATCGAATACGCCGATTCCCAATGGGGCGGCGCTTGTTTTACCGTTACCGTGCCTTTATCGGACGATAATTATCGAAACGAAGTTATCGAAGAAACACAACCGGCGTCGAAATGGACGCATTCGGTTGAAGAACGTTCATTAACCGCCGATCTACCCGAACCTTTCCTTCCGGATAAACAGTACAAAGCGTATAAACTGTTGGTCATTGAAGACGACTATGAAGTTCGCGAATTTATATTCAACCAGTTGACCGATTCTTTTTCGGTGATTGCCGCCAAAGACGGTACGGAAGGACTGGAAAAAGCGATACAAGAACAACCCAATCTGATTGTTTGCGATGTAATGATGCCCGGCGTCGATGGGTTTGAAGTAACCCGCCGGTTGAAAGACGATTTTCTGACCAGCCACATTCCTATTGTCCTCCTGACGGCTCATTCATCGGAAGAGCATCGATTGGAAGGAATTCAGGCCGGAGCCGACGCTTACATCACCAAACCGTTCAGTATCAAATATCTGATGGTACGTATCATCAAACTCATTGAACAACGGGAAAAATTGCAACGCAAATTCGCACAGGAACCGGGAAGACCCGTTCTCCCCATTAACGTTACGGACAAAGACCAGGCGTTTATCGACAAAATCCACCATTTGATCGAACGGAATATAGCAGATATTGATTTCTCGGTGGATACTTTTGCACAAACCGCCGGCATGGGACGTACCAATTTTTATAAAAAAGTAAAAGGTCTTACCGGTCATTCGCCTAACGAATACCTCCGTATCATTCGAATGAAAAAAGCCGCTGAATTGCTGACGACCACCGATCTAAATGTATCGGAAGTTTCCTACAAAGTCGGCATCAACGATCCGTTTTATTTCAGCAAATGTTTCAAAGCGCAATTCGGAAAATCTCCTTCACAGTTCCAAAAGAGTAAAATCGGCATCGGCTAAATGCCGCTTGTGTTGAAATGAGGAAAAACGTTACTGTCATCATACGCCGAACTACGCCAATAGCCATTTCTTTTCCTGTTCATCCATAATCGCTATCTTATACCTGAAACTATCCGGCGACCTTTGTTGCAACCGCAGCCGCAGGCTTTTCAAAACGCCGTTGGATTGCAAGAACGCAAGGCGTCCGGTACGGGGAAGAATACGGATTTCAATAACATGGATCATCCCTTCTTTGAATTTCTGGCTAATCCGAACATTACGAACTACTTGAATGTCTTGAACCTGATCGCCGAGTTCTATTCGGCAAAAATTGACGACGTCGTTTTTGGTCAGTATCCGATCTTTGGCGGTCAAGTAAAATTGAAGAATATTCGCCCTGCTTTCCGGGTCAAGAAAGCTGCACCCGCCGGAAACCGGAGTAATAAAAACGGCTTCCGTTTTGTTCAGTTCGGGAACTTTATGCGCCATCAGCGCTGTTCCGGCGGGCAGCCCGTTCAGTAATTCAGCATGAGTGTTCCAATAGTAAATGCTTATGCCGGTAGTTTCTTCCTCCGGCCGGATGGCAAGTCGGGCGACTTCGGCGCTCGCTCTCAACCGGTTGTTTTCCACGATAAACATTTCGTTGTTCTGAATAGACGAAACGGAATTGAAAATTTCCATCAATTTTTCACTGTCGATGCCGGACGGGAAAGCCGTCTTTTCATCGCCGAGTACGTCGATTACTTTTTCCAGCCGATCGGACAGGCCAGACACTCCGGCAGTATCTTTCTTGACCGGATCTACCGCATACCGTTTCACAGGATATAACTCCTCCCCTCTGCGGCAGATAATGCCGTCTATTTCCATGAACGCTTCGCCTGTGCCCGACGACAGGGAAACGACTTTTGTCAAATCTTCCTGCATGGATAAATGGTATTCGCGGTAATAGCGGTTAACGACCGGAAAGGCATTGAGCAAAATCCGCGCCTGTTCCAAATCTTTCTCTGCAAAATGTGGAGGAAAAGTAATCGAAAGCCAGTAGAGCGGCGTCAGCGAAGCAGTTATTTCCGGCGGAACGATTTCTGCCAGCCCCTCAGGGAGTCTCTGCTTCGGAAGGTTATCCAAACAGATTCCGGGTAGAGTCTGATAGTGGTCTCTATAAAAATTCAGAAGGTCTTTTTCCGCATTGCTTAGCGTCGTATCTGAAGGAACCGGAAAACCTGGTTTCATTTTCAGGAGTTGCCCCTGAAGCATCCACCGGATTTCCGCCATCAAATCGAAGTACGGATGGTCGCCTCTTAAATCCGGAAAGTCAATGTAAAACGGCAAGTCCCTCAATGTCCGAAGAGCAGGATCGATTTCCAAACCCAGCCAAACAGTGTTGTATGCCGCTTTTTTATCCGAACGGGACAACAGCGTCCGGTTGCCTGTAACATCCGTCGCCCACAGGACGTTTTTGTAAAAAAGCCGGGCTATGGAAATATTACGGACGTCGGTATCTACAACCGGCGTAAACAGCAGCGAATTCATATTATCTTCCTTAAATTCTACCGGCGGCGTCTTAACATAAAAGCCGGCGGTTCTATCCAGACGAAATTCCAGCAGGCCGGTACCGGTTTTGATATGCAGCACGGCATGTCCAGGACGCACATAATTGAAAACGGACGGCGACAAGTTTTTAATCAATTTTTCCAGAACGGCGACGTCCGTATCGTCCAGTTTGCCGTACAGCAAATGTAATTCGTTGCAGATTTCTTCCATCATCAGCCGAATGAGCGGATTGAGTCGCTGGATGTTGCCGGTTTGCCAAACCAAACGAGTGTAGCGGACGATATCGTTGAACAGGGATTCTTTCGTTTTCATGCAGCTTTTTTACGGTAAATATTTTTTATCCAGCCAGTAGTAAATTTCGCCGCCGGATTCAAATTGTTCTGCTTTCTCCAAATCCGGCAATTTGCTCTTGAAATAATCGATCAATTGGTCCAGCTCCTGATCCGGAAACCTTTTTTTATTTTTAATATCCTTCAACAGAACACGGTTCAGTATTTCGGTGGAAGTCGGGCAACCGGTAATACGATACTGGGCTTGCGCCAAAGTCAGCGATTTCAGTTGGCCGACTTTTTCCTTGCAGAGTTTGCAATATTTAATCGTCTGTATGTATTGCCCGTAAAGACGCCTGCGTACTTTTTTCGTATTTGCATACCGGGGCAGAAGCGTATCGGCAGCCGTTTTTACGGTTTCCTGCGCCGCAAACAAATCGTCTTCCGGACAATTGCAGGCTTTTTTCTTCGCTTGCTTTGTTATCGACCGGTATTTCAAATCGACTTCGACGGCAGACAGAGATTTGATAAATTCCTTCATTTCCTTCATTTCCGTTTCGGAAAGCAAAAGGAAATAGTCGAGCCGTTTGTTTATGCTGTCGGTCAAGATAATGGTTTTGCTGGGCAGATACCAGCCCGGCGTGGCGTTGCCGAACTTAGAAAGCAGCGGTTTCGTTGGCGTCGGAATACCGGATAAGCCGAAATGGCTGATATAGAGGCTATCATATAGCGTCCGGTTGTTGCCGAAGGAATGAAAGGCTTTTGCTATCTGTTGGATAATATCGTTGTTGTCTGCTTGGATTTGCCGGATAATCGTATCAATATCGCTTGCCATGTATTCCAATGGCAGGATTTCCCGCTTTTGCGGGAAAAACAGGCAGCCCTGCGTAATACTGTTTCCGGGAAAATCCAGCCGGAAACTGTTTTTGCCGGCGTCCATTTCTCTGTAATAGTTGGAGCGTTTAACCTGTCCTGCCGATACGAAAATATTTTTCCGCTTTTGCAGCAACGCATCGGCGTATGAAGTAATCATGTTTTCGACCGCCAGTACGAAATTGTTATACTCGTCCTCGTTTCCTGCATAGATTTGAAAGGCGCAAATGCGGCAATTGTTGTGCAGGAGCTTGCGGATAAGGGTCGAATCGACGCGATCGGAAGCGTAACCTTTATCGCCGACCAGAACAATCAGGTTGGTAGCATTGCGCTCCCTGTCAAGCAAATTGACCGCCATGTTTAGTCCCTGCCATGGCCTGTCGAGTTTGACCGGGCGCAACTGATCTTTCCGGTCGGCTTTCAATGAAAGATAATTCATGAGGTCTGCGAAACCGGAATACATTCCCGTCGCGGTTAATGTTTCGGTTTGCCCGTCGTCGAAAGCCAGTACGCAGTTGAATTGGTATGCTGTGGTATTGTCCTGTTCAAACAGCGGTTGCAGACTTTGAATGGCATTGACAATTTGCGGGAATTGTTCAATGGTTTGTTCCTGCCCTTCAAAAACGAACGAGATATTGATTTTCTTCAATTCTTTGGAAAGGTTTTTAAACTCTTTCCGGGTAATATGTTCGCCATTGACGTTGAAAACGTAATTGTTACTGTAATCGAATAAAGGTGCGACCGCGCGGGTTTTGAAAGCAATCAGGCTGTCCCGCACCGAATAAGAAGACACAGGATTGTATTGCAGCGTTTTATGTTGAGCGGAAAGGAAGCGGACGCTTTCCGCCAAGTCTTCCGAAAGGGAAATAAGCTGTTCTTTTTTGACGACAAACTGCAGCGAATCGCCGGGTATGGTGGATAAATCGACATGCAAACCTATACCGGCGTCCTTAACCAGCGAATGGTCTATCCAGCCCAGAATATCGTTTTTTGCTGTTTCCGGCTTGATACGGGACTTTTTGGCAATGAGGATTTTCTCTTCGTTTTCCAAGAGTTTTAGTTGATAAACAATGCTGTATGGAGCAACAATGGCGGAAGAGGAGTTAAATTCCAAGTCCCTATAGGTTTTCATGGAATCGAGGACAAAATATTTGTCCGGATCGACAAGCGGAACGGTATCGGCAAAGAGCGTCAGCATTTTGATCTTCCTTCCGCTGGCAATATCGGTTACAGACTGCTGGTTCAGTAGCAGTTTGGACTTGTGTATCCAGCCGGAATATTCAGCTTTTTTGTAGTCTAACTTGCCGTTTTTCAGGATGTCGGGCGTATATTTAATCAGGCGCAAATATTCGCCTTTCTTTTTTATGACCAGAAACGGGTCGAGGAAGTCTGCATCTTTGGCTTTGACCTTTCCGCCGGCATTGCTGAGCGTGAAATTCTTTTCCCTGTCGGAATAAACGATCCACGGCTCTTTGTTCAAATCGGTTTTCGGGGCTTTAACCTCGCCCGTACAGTAGTTAAGGGAATACTCCCGTGGGATTTTCTTGATTCGGGTGAAGCGGTGGACAGGCCCGCACGAAGTCATAAAGATGACAATACCAAGAAAAAACAGGAGTTTGTGAAAAGTATTCATACCGTTATGTTTTTGATTTATTTGATAGATATTTCTTACTGTATCAATTCCAAAGATGTGTTTTTGAAAATTTCGCTTTTCCATTTGTTGCCGTCGAACCACTCGCAGATGACGTCGCCGACTTCGTAGCCGCGACTTTCGATGAAGACGAACCGATCTTCTTTGGATTCGCCGATAACACGAACAACCGTCATCGGGGGACTGCCGAATTTCATCCTTACTTTATCGCCAAGAGTAAATGTTTGCATCCCGTATCGGTTAAAAACAATATTTATGTTTTTCTATTTCTGACTGATATACGGTTTTATATAAAACAGAATCCTTAGGCGACAGGACTTTTGTAAGATGGGCGGGAGTATAGCGCGCATTGGAATTTTCCTGTGCAAGGGATTGGGCGATACGGACAACCGCTGGGACTGTTTCGTTCAAGTTTAAGAAATCGTTCATAGCTGTATCTGTTACATCATAAATTGAGGCGTTTTTTTTATTTTTTGCAAACATATTAAAAATATATTAGATATCAATTATCCAAACAGAAAAAAATGAAAAAAGGAGTAATTTTTTTCAAAGATTATCATCAATGATTTTTTATTTAAATGTAAAAAATTTATACAGAATGAAAAAATTAAATTTTATAATATGTTGATAATTAAATATATAATAATATATTTGCATACGATCCCCAATGATAAATACAGACAACAATAATTATTTTAATGAATATCGAATATAATCCCCCATTCGGCATGTGTCAAAAGTGATTTTTTGAGGGCGTTTCAAAAATCTGAAATTATGTCTCTACCGATCAATCCATCAACTTGATGACAATTCGCTCAACAATAAATAAATAACAGTTTTTATCTCAAAAAAAACGAATATAATAAAAAAATAATTAAGATTTTCTTTGGATAATTAGGAAATATGCTATTACTTTGCAGACGATAATTAACTGTGAATCGGTATAACAAAATCAGCTAAATAAAAAAGGAGTATTTTTAAAAAACCGATGTAACTATTACAAATCTTTAAAATGTGTTATAACTATGGCATTTCGAGCAACATTAAGTTTGGGAGGAAAAGAGTTTGACGTATTGGATTGCGCATACAAACTCGAACGGGATGTGGACAGCAAAGGTCGTCCGGCGTCCAATCTTTACGGAGGCAAAGTACGGATTCATGTAGAATCAACGGAAGACACATCGATCCTTGAGCAGATGGTGAGTCAGTTCAAGCCGATTTCAGGCAACATCACTTTCAAAAAAGGCGACGAAGAAGCAAAAATGAAAGAACTGACCTGGGAAAACGGTTATATCGTTTCCTTTGAAGAATCTATCGACGTGATCGGATCGCAACCCATGACTATGACTTTTACTGTTTCTGCACAGGTATTGAAAATCGGCGGGGCTCAATTCGAGCAAAACTGGCCGTCCAACTAACAGACAATGGCGCCGGGTCGTCCTTCCTCTTCGGACGGACGCTCCGGCGCTTGTCTCGATGATTTACCCTTTTAAAAGCAGCAACTATGATCCATCAATATGAAATTGGCGGCAACGCAGTTAGCGTCGATGCTTCGGAGGCGATCGCCGCCATACCGGAAAACCGTACCCTGCTGGTAGAAAAACTGACAGATGACGAAGCGATCCACCCGGAAGTAGTTACCGGATTAAGTTCAATCGAACAGGTTTTCGCCCATTATAAACCTCAAACGGAGGTAGAGTTTCAGAACGGCGAAGGCCAGCCGGTCAAGGAAAGTTTTTATTTTCAGAGCGTTGGCGACTTTTCCGTCAAAAACCTGACGGAACAGAGCCGGTTCCTGAAACATATCAGTACGGAAAAAACATTTTATGAGAGCCTGTCCAGACAGTTACGTACCAACAAAATCTTGCAGCGGGTACTTGAAAATCCCGCGTCCCGCCAGGCGTTTATCGCTTCGCTGGAAGCCCTGGAAACGGAACTGGGATCGGCGGAATAATCATTGAAT
>JAITAH010000267.1 GCA_031284225.1 Dysgonamonadaceae bacterium
TTTACCGAACGCTGGTAATTGGTTCCAAACAAGAATCGAATAACGCTGCCAATATGTCCGCTTAATCAAGTGTGAAATACCTGATTAAACGACACAAAGGTAATGATTTTTTTCTTTCCATGTTGATAGAAAAACAGTAACTTTCATTTTTATCCAAAATTAGCATTACTGCAAACCCAATTTGCAGGCGTGAGAAAAGACGGGCTTAACCACATTGCAAACGTGTATATAAACGACGTTATATTTGACAATTTCGCAAAAACAACGCAGATAAAAGAATATTTTGCCTTTGTAATGTGTCGGTAACTCCGCCATTGTGCCCGTTCCGATTTTTTAAATCCGAATAAATTCCGGATAATTTTGTACCTTTGCAGCTCTGTTAACACAGTATTGAACTCCATCATGAAAATGAACATGCCAACGGTGTTGATTTTGCGGTTGTTAAGTTTTGGCCTCGCTTCATGCCAACCGAAAATGAAAAAGGGCGAAATCGGATATCCCGTTTTTTGGTCAGACAATTATCTTAATTTATTCCCCGATCTTTCATTAATTAATCCGTTATAAAAATGAAAACATTGAAATCAATTATTTTTCTTTTAATCGTTTGGTTATCGACACAAACGATGTATGGTCAAAAAAACGAGTACAATATTATCCCGAAACCTCTTCTGGTGCAACCGGCTACTGGACAGTTTGTTTTCAGTCCATCCACCTGTTTGATATTGGAAAAAGGAGTGAAACAGGAAGCGGCAGACGCTTTTTTTATACTTGCCGAACATTTAAAAACGGCCGCAGGAATCGAATTAAAAACCGCTCCGTCGGGAGTATCCAACGGCATTATCTGTCGCTTGAATAAGCAATTACCTTCGATCGAAAGTTACCGTCTGCGGATAGAAAAAAACAAAATTATCGTAGAAGCGAGCGACCCTGCCGGATTTTTCTATGCTTCGCAGTCCTTGCGACAATTATTGCCTGCCGCCATTGAAAGCGCTTCGCCACAAACAGATGTTCGGTGGACGGTTCCCTGTGGCCGGATAGAAGATACGCCCAAGTATCGTTACCGCGGAATGCACCTGGACGTCTGCCGCCATTTCTCAACCAAAGAAGAGGCGATGCATTACATCGACCAGTTATCTTTATTGAAAATCAATACTTTCCATTGGCATCTGACGGACGATCAGGGTTGGCGCATCGAGATAAAAAAATATCCGCGCTTGACCGAAGCAGGCGGTTTCCGTAACCGAACGCTTATCGGTCATTACAGCAATACCCCTCGGCAATGGGACAATACCCGTGTGGGCGGATTTTATACCCAGGAAGATATTCGCGAAGTTATTGATTATGCAAAAAAACGCTTCATCAATATCCTGCCCGAAATCGAATTACCGGGACATGCCGTAGCCGCATTGACCGCCTATCCCCAATATTCCTGTTCCGGAGGCCCGTTCGAGGTTGAAGGAAGATGGGGCGTTTTCAACGATGTGTTTTGCACCCGCGAGGAAACTTTCGAGTTTTTGGAAAACATCCTGAGCGAGGTGGCCGCTCTGTTTCCATATCAATACATTCATATCGGAGGCGACGAATGCCCGAAATTGCGCTGGTCGCGCTGCCATGTCTGTCAAGAACGGATCAAATCCCAAGGATTAAAGGATGAGCACGAACTGCAATCGTATTTTGTCAATCGCATCGCCCGTTTCCTCGAAACCCAAAAGAAGAAAGTCGTCGGCTGGGACGAAATCCTCGAAGGCGGCGGATTGACGCCCGACGCCGTGGTGATGTCGTGGCGCGGTACAAATGGCGGTATTGATGCTGCCCGCAAGGGACATGATGTGATTATGACCCCTTCGCAATACCTCTATCTGGATTATTACCAGTCGAAAGAACCCGGCGAACCGGTAGCTATCGGCAACTTTGTACCCATTCAAAAGGTGTATGAATACAATCCTACGCCCACAGAATTGACGCCCGAAGAAGCCCGGCATATCTGGGGCGTGCAGGCCAATGTCTGGACGGAATACATGCCCAATCCGCAACACCGCGAATACATGATTTTCCCCCGCATCGCCGCATTGGCCGAAATTGCATGGACGCCTCAGGAAAAGAAAAATTATGATGATTTCAAATTGCGCCTTTTGTCGCTTTTCCGACATTACGATGTGGCAGGAATCAATTATTCCAAAGCAATTTATAAGCAATGAAATCGAAGCGGTGAAATATTTTATAATCGTTTAAAAATAAATAACAGAATGGAAAACTTTGAAAGGCGTTACGAAAAATTACCGGTTTCTATTTTCAATGAATCGGAAATCGCGGCCGACTTAGTGGCCAAGCAAGTGGCCAAACTCATGCGAGAAAAAGAAAAAAAAGGAGAAAAATGCGTCCTCGGTCTAATAGCAGGTTCTACCGCCGTAGGAGTATATGAAAAATTAGTAAAAATGCACAAGGAAGAGAACCTGAGTTTCAAAAATGTTATCGTATTCAATATCGACGAATATTATCCCTTGGATCAGGACGCTTTGCAGAGCCATTTCCGGTATTTGCACGAATATTTGTTTAACGACGTCGATATTTTACCGGAAAATATTCATTTGATTTCCAATTCTTTGCCGAAACAGGAAATTTCGAATTTTTGTGTTAAGTATGAAAAACTGATACAGGAGGCGGGAGGAATCGACCTGCAATTACTCAGCCTGGACGGCCGCGGACAAATCGGCGCCAACGAGCCGGGGTCGGCTTTCAACTCCCAAACACGCCTGATTACGCTCGATTACAGCACGCGAATGGGCGCCGCCAGCAATTTCTTCGGTGAAGAAAATGTGCCGAATCATTGCATTACGATGGGACTTGAAACCATTATGCAAGCCAAACGGATCATCGTAATGGCTTGGGGCGAAGGAAAAGCCCGCGTGATTCAGAAAGTTGTAGAAGGGACTGTAACCGAAATGCTTCCCGCTTCCATACTGCAAAAACATCCGAATACGCAAGTCATTTTGGATACGGCTTCGTCGGTGGCGCTAACTCGTATCCAAACGCCCTGGTTGCTGGGACCGGTCAAATGGAGCGATAAAATGACCCGCCGAGCCGTTTTCTGGCTCTGTAAGAAATTAGACAAACCCATTTTGAAACTGACCGAACGCGATTACAAC
>JAITAH010000331.1 GCA_031284225.1 Dysgonamonadaceae bacterium
ATAGGAACGATAAATAACCAATTGCACGAAGACGGCTTGCTGCAAATTAATCCGAAAACCGGAGAGACGATTGTTTTCCAACTGCCCGAAGTATTGGATAGAAATATCAATGCCATCGCGGAAGACGACGCGGGGCGTTTGTACATCGGCACTTCCAATTCCGTTCTGTTATACGATGCTGTTTCCGGAAATTTTATTCCGGTTCCTTGCAAAGACCACGCGCGTATTTCGGTTAAAAGCATGAAGCTCAGAAGCTCCGGACAGGTTTTCGTGGGAACCGAAGGACAAGGATTGAAATACATCGACCTTTCCGGGAAGCAACTGGTTTCGGTAGAAAATGCCCAATTCCCTTTTGACTTTCACAAGGCGCGGGTACACGCTTTGCTGGAAGACCGGAGCCGGGATTTGTGGCTGGGGTGTTTTCAGAAAGGAGTCTTTAAAATTTCCAACCAAGCGCAACCATTCAATTTTTGGAGATTTCACGACAAAGCGCTTCCCTTGGAAGGCGCTGTTACTTCGATTTATAAAGATTCGCAAAACGCGGTGTGGTGCAGCATTGCCGATGAAGGCATTTTCCGGTTGAATGAACAGGGAAAGGTTGAAAAGCATTTTCCGCAACCGCAAACGACGGTCTGCCTGTTTGAAGACAGTAATCACCAGCTTTGGGTGAGTACTTACGACAAAGCTTTACTGGCTAAAATGGACAAAAAGACCGGACAATGTCGTTTTGTGCCGGTTCCTCAGGGCGGTTACATCAAAACGATGGTCGAGGATAAGCAAAAACGCCTGTATTTGTCCACATTCGGTTCCGGTTTCATCCGTTACAACTTGCAAACCGGAGAATGGAACAAGATCGAAATGCAAAACAGGGAACCGGACAAGGGCAATTTAAATAATTTCTGGATCAATGCCTTGCTGTGCGGTTCCAACGGCTTGATTTGGTTGGGGCATTATCAGGGCGTGAGTTGTTACGATCCGGAACAAGATCGATTTATTCATACTTCTTATATGGATTCCCTGTCCACTCAAATTGTTTTGTCGCTCATGGAAGATCGTGCGGGAAATATCTGGTTAGGAACTTATAACGGATTGTTCCGGATAGAAACCCTGACGGGCGAGGTGAAGAATTATACCATCGCCAACGGACTTTCCAACAATGTAATTTGCGGATTGGTCGAAGATGAACAGGGCGATATTTGGTGCAGTACTTTTCAAGGTATCAGTCAATTAAAAGTAAAGGAAGAAAAAATTATCAACTATCAATCCGGGAATGGATTAACGGACAGGGTGTATAATCGCGGCATCTATTTCCGCGACAGGAACGGGAAGGTCTATTTTGGGGGAAGTACGGGTATTACGTCGTTTTTCCCCGGCGACATCACCGCAAGCGAATACACCTGCGATATCGTTACCACCCATTTATACATTCATAATCAACCGGTTTCTATTCGTACAACTTCCGGCGGAAAAACGGTCATGGACACCGGTATCAATCAGGCGAAAACGTTCCGGTTTGCGTATGAGGACAATACGTTTACGTTTGAGTTTTCTACGATGGATTTCAGCGATCCTCAAAATATCCATTACGAGTACCGGTTGAAAGAACTGAGCGGCAGTTGGAGCGCAACCCTGCCCGGCGTGAACCGGATTACTTACAACCACCTGCCGCCGGGAAATTACACCTTGGAAATCAAGGTTTGCAAATACGGCGCTCAATCGGCGGTTAAACAGTTGTTTTTGCGCATTTCGCCGCCTTGGTATCAAAGCCGCGGCGCCTATCTGTGTTATTTTCTGCTGTTCGTCGCGGCCGGCTTGCTGGTGGCCTACATGATAAACAAGCAACGCAAGGAAATGATCAACGAGGCGAAATTTCGCTTTTTCATTGATATTTCTCACGAGATCCGTTCTCCGATAACGCTTATCATCAGTCCGCTGGAGAAATTGCTGAAAGGAAACCACGATGCGGCTACCCGAAAAACTTTAGAACGAATGCAGCGGAATGTCTGGCGTATCCTCGGATTAATTAACCAGTTACTCGATATGCGAAAGATTGAAAAGGGACAGATGAACCTGAGGTTCAGCAAAACGGACTTGGTGGGTTTCATCCAAGAACTGTATGAAGTATTTGAAGATCAGGCTACCCGAAGAAACATCCGGTTTACATTTGAGCGCCATGCGGAAGAATTGCCCGTTTGGATCGACCGGAATAATTTCGACAAAATTTTAATGAACCTATTGTCGAATGCATTTAAATACACTCCCGATAAGGGTGAAATTTCTATTTTTCTGACTTCCGGAATCGACGGCGGCAATTGGGGCGCGCTTCGCGACTATGCCGAAATCCGCATTATCGACACAGGAACCGGTATCGACGAAGATAAAATAAAAAAAATATTCAACCGGTTCTATCAAGCGCACAACGAATCGGCTTTCGGTACTATGGGTTCGGGAATCGGCCTGAATCTTTCGCAAACCCTCGCCAAACTGCATCAGGGAACGATTACGGCCAGCAACCGGAAAGACGTGAAAGGCAGTTGTTTTACCATTCGCATACCTTTGGGGAAAGATCATATTAAAAAAGACAATTTGGGGGAAGATCAGTCGAATTCCCGTTTGATGGCGCCACAAGAACTTCCTGTCCGACAGGCAGAGGATAAAACGGATAGAAAGAAAGGGATAAAGCGTAAAACCAATTACAAACTCTTAATCGTGGATGATGAAGAGGAAATGAGAAGTTTTATGTGTCAGGAATTGGAAGAAAGCTATAAAATAATAACCGCAGCGAATGGAAACGAGGCTTGGCAAATAACCCTCTCGCAATTGCCCGATTTAATTATTTCGGACGTCATGATGCCTGAAATGGACGGTTTTACTTTCGTGAAAAAATTAAAAGCAAACAGCAATGTCAGTCATATACCGGTTGTCCTTTTATCCTCGAAAGCGGAACAGGACGATCGTTTGCAAGGCTTGGGCAAAGGAGCGGATGCTTATCTTTCCAAACCGTTCAATCTGGACGAATTATTGGTGATTATCGAGAACCTGATTAGCAGCCGGCGAATGTTGAAAGGGAAATTTTCCGGAGCACAGGATCAACAAGACAAGGTGAAATCCATTGATTTTAAATCGAGCGACGAATTATTCATGAAACGGATCATGACCATCATCAATGACAACCTGGATAATCCCGAATTGAATGTCAAAATGTTGGTATCCAAAGTCGGACTGAGTCATGTTCAATTACACCGGAAACTGAAAGAGTTGACCGGGATTCCGGCCAGCGATTTTATCCGTAATATCCGATTGAAGCAAGCGGAAAAACTCCTGACTGAGAAAAAGATGAATATTACACAGGTGGCTTACGCCGTTGGATTCGCCAATCAAACGCATTTTTCGACCGCTTTCAAAAAGTTTTTCGGACGGTCCCCAACGGAATATATTGCACAAATAAAATAAAATGATTATCGTATTTATTGCTTAATAAGCCCGAAAGGGCTGAATTTTCATAACCGCAATGCCAACGGCTTGCGGAAATAACGCCGAAACCCGTTCCCACTGCCTGAAAGGCAGAACGG
>JAITAH010000370.1 GCA_031284225.1 Dysgonamonadaceae bacterium
CCGGTTAAATACATCGGCCTCGGCGAAGGGTTGGAAGATTTACAGATTTTCAGAAAAAAAGCGTTTGTCGATTCTTTATTTGGCGATTGATGCGGAAAAACAAAATAGATATTATCACATTAGGCTGTTCCAAGAACTTAGTCGATTCGGAAGTCTTGATGCGCCAATTCGCCGCCAACGGCTATACGGTAAGCCACGACCCGGCGGAGACAACGGGCAATATTGTCGTCATCAATACTTGTGGTTTTATCAACGACGCCAAAGAAGAATCTATTCAGATGATATTGAATTTCGCCGAAGCGCGGAAAGAGCGACGAATCAACAAATTATTCGTCATGGGATGCCTTTCCGAACGGTATCGCAACGATTTGCAAGCGCTCATCCCCGAAGTGGACCGATTTTACGGTAAATTCGACTGGAAACGGCTTCTCGCCGATTTGGGAAGCCCGTATCACCCGGAATTAGCCAACGAACGGATACTTACTACGCCTTCGCATTATGCTTATCTCAAGATCGCCGAAGGCTGCAACCGATCCTGCGCCTACTGCTCCATTCCCTTGATGACCGGTCCCTACCAATCGCGGGAAATAGAAGATATCGAAAACGAAGTCCGGTCGCTGGCAAAACAGGGCGTTAAAGAATTTCAGTTGATTGCGCAGGATTTAACGTATTACGGAAAAGATAACTACAAGCGGTATCGTTTGGCCGAATTGATCGAGCGCATTTCCGACTTACAAGGCGTGGAATGGATACGCCTGCATTATGCCTATCCTGCGGATTTTCCGTTGGATATTTTGCCGGTTATGCGCACGCGCGACAATATTTGCAAATACATAGATATCGCCTTGCAGCACGGTAGCGACTCGGTACTGAAACGGATGCGGCGCAACATCACCCGCCAAGAAACCGTCGATTTGCTGAAAACCATCCGGGAAGAAGTACCGGGCATTCACCTGCGCACCACCCTCATGGTCGGCTATCCCGGCGAAACGGCTAAAGAATTTGCCGAATTGCTGAATTTCGTCCGCGAAATGCGGTTCGAACGATTAGGGGCATTCGCCTATTCGGAAGAAGAAGGAACTTATGCGGCGCAACATTACCCCGACCGCGCCGGAGCGAAAACCAAGCAACGCCGTTTGGACGAATTGATGCAAATACAGGAAACCATCGCGTCGGAAATCAACGAAACGAAAGTGGGACAAACCCTGAAAGTCGTCATCGACCGCGAAGAACCCGGCTTCTACATCGGACGAACCGAATACGATTCGCCGGAAGTGGATCCCGAAGTATTGATCGAAAAAAACGCTCCGCTAACAACCGGCTCTTTTTATCCCATTCTCATAACAGGTACGCAATCCTATGACCTACTCGGCATAAAACCATCCACAAATTAATTCCAAACAATCATGAACACTGCAGAATTAATAACCTCGTTAGCACAAAAACTTTCGTTATCGAAAACGGAAACAACCCAACGATTAGAGGTTATGTTAAAGGCTATTATCGCCGAATTATTGAATGACAACTCAGTATATTTCACTAATTTCGGATCTCTTGAAGTTAAAAAAAGAGAAGAAAGAATCAGCGTCAATCCCGCTTCGGGAAAACGAATGTTGGTTCCTCCCAAATTAGTTGTTAAATTTAAACCATCCAACGTATTAAAAGACAAATTAAAAGGGAACACTCTATGAACGAGAAAATAAATTTACCTGATTTAGCGACGCTTGTAGCTAAACAATCGAACATAGACAAAAAGGAAGCTGAAACCTTTTTGAAAGAACTGATTGACGTTATTCAGGAAGCGCTCTTCACCGAAGATTTTGTCCGAATTAAAAATTTTGGAACATTCAAACGCTTGGAAGTCAGCGATCGAGAAAGCGTGGATGTGGCAACCGGCCAACGAGTGTTAATTCCTGCCCACTATAAAATCAATTTCACTCCGGACAGCAATTTAGCTAATGCAGTGAACGGACCTTTCGCCCTTTTTGAAACTATAGAATTATACGACACAAAGGGATTGGAAGACGTTGCGATTGTCAACGAGGAAAATGAAGAGGATCAACTTGATTTTCTTCCTGATGAACAAGAAGAACCGGGAATCCCCGACATTGCGATTGTCAACGAGAAAAATGAAGAGGAGCGACTTGATTTTCTTCCTGATGAACAAGAAGAACCGGGAATCTCTATCGAAGAAACACCTTCATTCAAAAAAACAGATTCCGAGCCGGAGAAAATAATTTATCGACCGATCCAACCACTCCAATACAAGAGAAGGAGATGGAGGCTCAAACACTTCATTACCCTGATATATTTCATACTGATAGTAGTATCGATATACTTTCTGGTGTACTTGTATTCTTTCGACAACAATCCAACGGATGTGATTCCCAGCAATGGCGCTTACATTCATGATCAACAAGCCCTCACCAAAGACAGCACGGCAACCGACAGTATTGTAATCGACACTATCGTCGCCCCAACAGAAAACATGTCTGCCACACCCTCGCAAAGCACGGAAAGCAAGCCGGCAAATGTTCCTGTAACGAAAACAGATATCGTCTCAAACCCCGCGCAGGCGAAACAATATCAAATACAACCCGGCGACCGGTTATCTACAATTGCATTGAACGAATACGGCAACAAAATATTCTGGATCTATTTATATGAAGAAAATAAAGACAATATCAAAAATCCGAATATCGTGACAGAAGGCATTTTTATCACTATTCCGCCTGCGTCGAAATACGACATCAATAAAGACAATCCGGCGTCGGTGCAAAAAGCGGCAGAGTTACAACAGAAATACAGCAAAATAATTAATAATTAATCATTTTTAACCCGGACGCTCTTTTATAAAAAAAGGAACATGTTTATTTTTGCATCCGGAAAATACAAACAAGTTAAAATATGAATGAAACAGTGGATCTTCGCGCTTTAAGCGATGAAATTGAAAGCAAAAGCAGGTTCGTCAATCTGATTGTCGAGGGCATGGATAAAGTCATTGTCGGACAGAAACATTTGGTCGAATCGTTGTTGATTGGCTTACTCTCCGACGGGCACATCCTGTTGGAAGGCGTTCCCGGTTTGGCAAAAACACTGGCTATAAAAACGCTGGCCTCGCTTATCGACGCCAAATACAGCCGGATACAGTTTACCCCCGACCTGCTACCGGCCGACGTGGTAGGAACCATGATTTACAGTCAGAAAACCGAGGAGTTTTTAGTAAAAAAAGGGCCTGTTTTCGCTAATTTTATCTTAGCCGACGAAATCAACCGGGCGCCGGCCAAAGTGCAAAGCGCCTTGCTCGAAGGAATGCAGGAACGGCAGGTAACAATCGGCGAACATACCTATCCGTTGCCCGAACCGTTTTTGGTGATGGCTACGCAAAACCCTATCGACCAGGAAGGAACCTATCCCCTACCGGAAGCGCAAGTCGATCGCTTCATGTTGAAAGTGATTATCAATTATCCGAAAAAAGAAGAAGAAAAATTGATTATCCGTCAGAATATTTCCGGCGAAAAAGTCATTATCAAGCCCGT
>JAITAH010000022.1 GCA_031284225.1 Dysgonamonadaceae bacterium
AAAAAGGAAAAATTGGAATTGCTCGAAATGGGCATTACCGTCAGCGGCGGAAGATATTCCTATGGTCAGGACATGCTGAACGCCGGTCAAGCGGGCAGTACCAAAACCTCGTTTGCGGATGCCTGCGAAACCATTATCGAAGGTTGCATAACGATTGCCGATGAAGTAGGCGCTGTGAAAATCGGGATGCCTCATACGGGCGAGGATGTCAATTACATCGAATCGCCTTACAGCTACAATTCAAAAGTCGATTTCGTCGGCAACATCAAGAGCATCCAAAATGCGTATCTGGGCGGCGCCGACGCTACGAAACGGGGCGCATCCCTCAGCGATTACATCAAAACCGTCGATGCGGCGCTGGATGCGCAAATCCGGGAAGCAATAAACAATGCCATTGCCCAGATTGAAGCCATTCCGTATCCGTTTGCCCAAAATTTCACTTCCAATCAAGCCGGCGTTGCGATGGATGCCTGCAGCGATTTGGTCGATGTTTTGGGCGAAGCAAAAAGAGCTTTGAGTAAGTAAAAACACAATTGAGAAACGATGAAATTCAAAAACGTATCTGGAATAGCTGCCGCGCTGTCGGTAGTGTGCATCCTGTTTGCAGGATGCGATGAGAATAACGGCGGCGACCTGCCGGAAAAAGAGTTGGCCGAAGAATATTATGCCGGCGGCAAGTTAGGAACAGTCTTCAACACAACGGCTTTTGCCTACGAGCAACCGACGCCGGTGGTAGAAGCATCTTCCGAATGGTTATTGCAGTTTAAATACGGCGAAGCCTTGTTTGAACACGAATTTACTTCCAACACCGAAGGCGTTCGTCGCGGCTTAGGTCCCGTTTCGGTACGCAGTTCCTGTCTCACCTGTCATCCCGGTTACGGGCACGGAAAGCGGATGGAGCGTTACCGTTCCAAAGATTTCGGCAACGGTTATCTGCTGGTTGTTACAGACGCCAACGACAATTATGTGAGCCAGTTGACCGGTATGCCGCAGACGCAGGCCGTAGCGCCTTTTCTGCCGCCGATTGACGAAGCCGGCATCCGTATCGAATGGAAAAATCATACCGACGAATACGGCAATGTCTTCCCGGACGGGGAAACTTACAGCCTGATATATCCCGAAGTGTCTATCGACCGCGGAGCGTTCAACGTACCAATGTCCGATTTTTACAAAGTGCGCTTGGAAGCCACCATCGGCATTTACGGCACCGGACTGATTGACGCTATTCCCGACGATTCCATCATCGCGCAATACCGTGCGGAAAAAGAGCGCGGATTTGTCTTGAACGATGCGAAATACCAACCCGAAAACTTCATCAAAGAAGTGGACGGCACCGCCCATCCCGGCCGCTTTACTTACGGTCTGACACGGGGAACCTTGCAGAACGGCCCCGGCGCCAATGCTATCTGGAACATCACAAACGTTACCCGTTCCGATCGGCGGTATCATTATATTACGGTGGATTATGCCACGGCGATGTCCCAAAATACGGATATTCAGCAGGCCTTGGGTAAAACCGCTCAGGAGATTTATGACGACCTGATGTCGCGGAACTTGCCGGTCGAAATGAGCGACAAAGATTACATTGATTTCATGGTATGGCATCGCGGATTGGCCGTTCCGGCCGCCCGGAATCTGGACGACCCGACGGTGAAAAAAGGGAAAGAGAAATTTTATGAAATAGGATGTACGGCTTGCCACCGTCCCTCGTGGACAACCGGCGCCGATGATTATTCCGGAGATCCGCTGGTGAAAGGCAAATTGCCCCGCTATTCGTACCAGAAAATTTGGCCGTATTCCGATTTCCTGCAACACCGCCTCGATATGGTGAATGATATTCGCACCGGCTGGTGCCGCACCACACCGCTCTGGGGACGCGGGCTTTCCGAAAAATGTACAGGCGCCGGCGACCATCTGCACGATATGCGCGCCCGCAATTACAACGAAGCAATTCTCTGGCACGGAGGCGACGCTAAAATCGTCAAAGAGAAATACCGGAATCTGTCCAAAGAAGACCGTGCCGCATTGATAGCATTTTTAGAATCGATCTGATAAAGTAAGCCATTGTTATCAGAGATTCCGTAGCCCGAAAGAAATACAAAATAAAATGACATTTGGAACGTTTCATAACTGGATGAAGTCCTGTCTCAAACAAATTTCTTTTGGGCTATTGTTGTTTCTATTGATCGTTCTCGCCCTGGCGCCCGCTGTAGAACAGATAGCGGGCAGGGAAATCGCTTTAAGCAAAATATATCATTCGGAATGGTTCGTGGCCGGATGGGCGGCATTGACGGCGTCTGCCTTTCTGTACCTCTTTCAGCAACGGCTTTACCGGCGGAAAGCCGTATTTTTCATCCATTGCGCCTTTGGAATTATTTTGACAGGCGCTTTCGTTACCTATGCCACCGCCGACAGGGGATACCTGCACCTCCGGCAAGGAAAACCGCAGAACGCTTACACTCCGGAAGATGAAACCACCCAACGCCCGTTGCCTTTCGACGTTAAATTGGTGCTGTTTGAAATCGACTATCATCCCGGAACGGATCAGCCGGCCGATTTCATCAGCTTTCTGCAAATCGACGGGAAAATGTGCAAGGTTTCCATGAATCACATTCACACCTGCCGTCAGTACCGGTTTTACCAGTTGTCGTACGATTCGGACGAGATGGGCGTCGTTCTACTGGTTTACCGCGACCCCTGGGGAATCGGTATTACTTATGCGGGATATATTCTGTTAGCGATTGCCGGTCTGGCGTTTCTGGCTTTGCGCATCGGATGGAAGGGCTTATTGGCCGTCTTTCTGCCCGCTGCTGCGCTTTGGTATTTCATTTCACAATTGCGCCCGATGACGCCGTTGTTGCGAACGCCCCTGCTGGCTTGGCACGTTTCCGTCATCATGTTGGCCTATCTGTTATTTCTTTTCATAGCGATAACCAGCGCCATCGGTTTGGCCTCGAAAAAACAAAGAGACCGGCTTTATCGGTGGAACATTCGCCTCCTTTATCCGGCGCTTTTTCTGTTGGCGGCCGGAATATTTATCGGAGCCGTTTGGGCGAATATTTCTTGGGGAAGGTATTGGGGCTGGGACGCCAAAGAAACTTGGGCCTTGATTACCCTTCTGGTGTACGCTCTTCCCCTGCACCGAAAAAGCCTCCCGTTCTTTTCGGATCCCTACAAGTTCCACCTCTATGGCTTGCTGGCTTTTCTGACGGTATTGATGACCTTCTTAGGCGTTAGCTTTCTGTTAAGCGGAATGCATAGCTA
>JAITAH010000036.1 GCA_031284225.1 Dysgonamonadaceae bacterium
CATTGGGGCATAAAGACAATTATACTTTCTTTCGTGAGGAATTAATGGAAAAAGGAGAAAAAGAATTGTCCTCTAATGAAGAGAAGAAAATGCGCAAGAAAATCAATAAATACAAAAAGAAAATTGATGGCAATCTGCAAGCGGTGCAAACAGAGTTTGAAAAACTGAAAGACTACATTAAGAAGCATAAAAACACAATAAAAGAACCCTTAGTCTGCAAGTTGCTGATGAACTTGCGTTATTTAGTCAAACACATTGCCTTCAAAGAAGAACAGGAATGCCGGATAGTGAGAGTAGAAGCGCTTACCAATCACGACAAAGTGAAATTGGAAGAAGATAAAATGTTTATAGAAACAAAAGCTATCGGCAAATTTATTGACAAAATATACTTTGCCCCTAATGCTACCGGTATGGAGTTCTTTCAGGAAAAACTGGTTTACAATGGTACCGGTTCAAACTCTATCAAATGTTACATGTGCAAACACCCGCTAAGAATGGCAAAGTAAATGCCCATCAATCAATAAACCTCCTCACCAAATCCCCGTAAGCATCCATTCGCCGGTCGCGAAGGAAAGGCCACCAGCGCCGCACTTCTTCCGAACGCTCCGGATGGATTTCTACTACCCGGTTTTCTTCTTTCGTATTCGAGGCTTGTGCGAGCAGTTCCCCTTGCGGACCGGCAACAAAACTGTTGCCCCAAAAGCGAATGCCTTGCGTTTGTCCGGACGGATCGGACTCCTGCCCTACCCGATTCACCGCAACTACATGCAGGCCGTTATGCACCGCATGTGCCTGTTGCGACAGCATCCAAGCGTTTTTTTGCCGTTCCTGTTCTTCCGCCGGATCGGACAGTTCCCAGCCGATGGCCGTGGGATAAATCAGGATTTCGGCGCCGGCCAAAGCCATCAGGCGGGCGGCTTCGGGATACCATTGATCCCAGCAAACCAAAACGCCTAACTTTCCCAACGACGTACGGATGGGCTGAAAACCCAAATCGCCCGGCGTGAAATAGAATTTTTCGTAGTACGCCGGATCGTCCGGGATGTGCATCTTGCGGTATTTGCCGGCAATGCTTCCATCCGTTTCGATCACGACGGCCGTATTGTGATACAAGCCCGGCGCCCGTCTTTCAAACAGCGATACCACGAGAACAATGCCCAACTCTCCGGCCAAACGGCCAAAACGTTCGGTAGAAGGCCCCGGAATCGGTTCGCTCACATCAAACGCTTTCGTATCTTCCGTTTGACAGAAATACAGTCCGTTATGCAGTTCCGGCAGGACGACCAATTGCGCCCCTCGCGCTGCACATTCCCGGATATTGGCCGTCAGTTTATGGATATTCGCTTCCACATCGGCCGTATTGGATTGTTGTACCAATCCGATTTTCAGAGTTTTCATTTTGCAATAAATTCATGTGGAATTTGCATCGTTACACAATGCAGGCTTCCGTGTTGTTTAATTAAAGGCAAGCAATCGACGCCAACGATTTCCCGTCCGGGAAAAGCGGTTTGCAAAGCCGCTTTCGCCTGTTCGTCCAACGGAGAACGGTAGGTAGGCATCAATACCGCGCCATTGATAATCAGAAAATTCGCATAAGTAGCCGGTAAGCGTTCGCCGGCGTCATACACCGCCTCCGCCATCGGCAAAGGAAGCAAACGGTAAGGCTTGCCTTTCGCCGTGCGGAACGACTGCAACTCCTTTTCCATCCGGGACAGTTCGGCGAAATGTTCGTCGTTTTCATCCGTACATCGCACGTAAGCAATGGTTTCCGGATCGCAGAATCGCGCCAGCGTATCAATATGGCTGTCCGTATCATCGCCGGCCAAATCACCGTGATGCAACCACAATACCTGCCGGGCGCCCAAAAGGATTTTCAGATACTCTTCGGCCTCTGCCGTATCCCCGTATTCGTTCCGGTTCGGAGATAACAGACAGCGAGCGGTAGTCAAAATCGTTCCCTGTCCGTCGCTTTCGAGGCTTCCTCCCTCCAGAACTATTTCCCGGAAGGAACAATATTCCACCGCCGGATCGAAAACGCCGCTTTGATACAGTCGGCGGGTAATTTGATTATCCAGATGAGCCGGAAATTTCAATCCCCAGCCATTAAAACCGAAATCCAAAACAGCAGGACGCCCCTGGATATACACCGAAACCGGTCCATGATCGCGCGCCCAAGTATCGTTGGAAGGAATTTCCCGGAAAAGAATCCGTGTATCATTCGCCGACGCTCCCAACGCGGCGGTTACTTCCGGAATGGAAGCGCAGACAATCATCAATTTTTCCCGCCGAAGGATTTCCTGCGCTATCCGGACGTAACAGGGAATTACTTCCGGCAACAAAGGCTGCCAGTCCGTATGCGCGTGCGGCCAAGTCAACAGTATCGCCCCTTGCGGATACCATTCGGCCGGAAACAGGATATTCGGATGTTTCTTCATACGTTACGTCATTCACGGGGACAAAGGTAAAACTTTTTTGACTATATTTGCACCATGGAAAAAGTAAAATCTCTTCGAATTATCTTTCAGGAATGGTTAGACGGAAAATTAATAGCCAAAACAACTGAAAATCAACTTATCTGCCTGCTTTGCAACGAGATTCAGCAAGAAGAATGGCAAGCCTTGTCCGGTACGGTTCAGCCGGGCAATGCGTTTAATCTACTGAACGTAACGAAAACGGACGACGAGAATTACACAGCGGAATTTCTTGTTTTTGAACCGGATTACCTGCTCGACGTCAGTTCTTTGGCCGAATGTTTCAAACCTTACGGACATCATCCGTTGAATTACAGTCTGGCGCGGTTGCAGCATCACGAAATAACGGCGCCTATTTTATTAGGAAATATGGCCAATTTTTTCATCGACGAATTTGTGTATGAGAATCCTCTTCATCCCGTCGATTTTACGGAAGCCCTGAAAAGTTTGTTCCGCACGTCCGCTTTTGAATTTACCGCCTGCAAAGACTTGAAAAATCCTTCGACGGAAGCCGGCTTTTTTGCGAATTGCCGGACCCATTTCGACCATATCCGCTATGCGGTGAAAACTTTTTTCCCGAAAGCCGGTATCGATCGGGAAAAAGTGATATTAGAGCCTTCGTTTATCTCCAATGCTCTGGGTTTGCAGGGGCGATTGGATATTATGCTGCACGATTTTTCCAAGTTTATCGAATTGAAATCGGGCAAAGCCTTAGAAGATTTCCGTACGGGCGGACAGTTTATCCGGTCGGCCGAAAACCATTATATCCAGATGATACTGTATTTAGCGATGCTTGAATTTAATTTGAACCTGTCTGCCGACGACGTTCATTCTTACCTGCTGTATTCTAAATATCCTCTTTTAAGCAAGGAAAAACATTCCCGGAAGCATTTGCAGGCGGCATTGTTGTTGCGCAATCGGATTGTCGCCGACGATTACGCCTTGCAAAAGGCCAACAACTGTCAGACAACTCTGGAGCTATTAAGCGGCGTCCGTTCGCAAAACCTGAATCTTGAAAAAATGTCCGGCAAATTGTTCGATAATTACTTAGCGCCAAGCATCGACCGGTTTTATACCGGCTTTTCCCGACTGGACCCGCTGGAAAAAACGTATTTCCTGCGCCTTTATACTTTTATCGTCAAAGAACTGTGGCTTGCTAAAGCCGGCACGAGGGACTATGAAGGCGTTCAAAAAGCTTCGGTTCTCTGGAATGCCTCGTTCGAAGACAAACGGATGACCGGCGAACTATTATACGATTTGCAAATTACGGAAAACCGCGCCGCTTGCGAAGACCATACCATCGTCTTATCTATTCCGGAATATGACGATTTGTATTTGCCCAATTTCCGTCCGGGCGACGCCGTGGTTTTGTACGAACGCAATGCGGTTTCCGATACGGTAAACAACCGGCAAGTATTCAAAGGATCCATCGAAACGATGGAAAGAAATTCGCTGACCATCCGTTTGCGTTACCGGCAAAAAAATCCTTACGTGTGGAACGCTCTTTCGCGCTACGCCATCGAACACGACTATATGGATACGACTTTTAACGCTCTGTTCCGGGGATTGACGACGTTTATCCAGGCCTGTCAAGACCGAAAAGATTTGCTGCTCTGCCGGCGTTCTTGCGAACAGAATGAAATATTTTTATTAATCGGCCCTCCCGGTACCGGAAAAACGTCTATCCTCTTGAAACAGCGGGTGGAAAAAGAATTACAAAACGCGGACGCCAACATCCTCTTGCTGTCTTACACCAACCGGGCGGTGGACGAAATCTGCAAAGCCTTGTCGGACATCGACGC
>JAITAH010000254.1 GCA_031284225.1 Dysgonamonadaceae bacterium
TTGCACTGTATGCCGACGAAACCATTCCGTATTCCGAAGTCATTCGAGTATTGGATGTTGTGAATAAGAATAATTTCAAAATGATTTTGGTAACCCGTCCGAAATGAAGTTGACGAAAGAAGAAATATACGGTTTTGGCAGTTCAGCCCTTTTGTGCCTGTTGATTGTTCTGATGCTGGCGTTTATTTTTCTGCGAACAGAAGTCCGTGCAGAGGCGGAAGGAATTCCGGTCGAGTTCGGCGCCATCGAATGGGCTTCGGGTGCGGACGAACCGGCGCCTTCGGGCAACGATGCGGAAACGCCGGTGGTAGCGCCGGTTCCGGAAGTCGTTCCCCAGCCGGCGCCTCCTGTTGCTAAACCGCCGGCCATCACCCAGAATGTCGAACAAACTGCCGCTATTGAGGCCGAGAAACAGCGGAAAGAACAGGAACGGAAACTCGAACAGGAAAAGCGCGAAGCCGAACGAAAGCGCTTGGAAGAAGAACAGCGCCGCAAAGACGCTATCAACCGGCAACTGTCGGAAGCGTTCGGAGCGGGCAATGCGCCCGGCGGCAGTCAGGGAACGGCGGCCACCGGTTCCGGCAATCAGGGCAGCCCGCAGGGCAATGCGGCCGGCGGCGTTTCGACCGGCGAAGGGGGCGTCGGCAGTTTCAATCTGAGCGGGCGTTCGTTGCGTGGCGGCGGATTGCAACGCCCGGCTTACGATGTGCAGGAAGAAGGTGCGATAGTGGTAGAAATAACCGTCAATCCGCAAGGCGATGTTATTCAGGCCGAAATCCGCTTGCTGGGCACCAACATCGAAAATGCCCATATGCGCCGTTCGGCGGTTGAAGCGGCGAAGAAAACAAAATTCAACGGGATCGCCGGCGCTCAAAATCAGATTGGGACAATTACTTATCGATATACTTTGAAATGACGAATAAAAAAGTGTATCAAAAATCATCGTCATTGCGAGGGCTTCGCCCCCCTTCTTCTTCTCGAAGGACACATCCGGGAAATTCGGCCGAAATCTTCGCTACACGCAACGAAACAGGATCCGGTGGATACATCCCCTTTCCTTTGTGAGCAATTGAAGATTTTACAGTATCTTTGTAATCATTATAAATAAAAAATTGATATGAAAGTGTTTGTCTTTTTGGCAGAAGGGTTTGAAGAAACGGAAGCCATCGTAACCCTTGATATTTTGAAGCGTGGCGGCGTGGCCGTAATCGCCGTATCCGTTACAGGACAGGCGGTAGTTACCGGTGCGCACAACATTCCGGTCGTAGCGGATCAACTGTTCGAGGCAACCGATTTCTCCGACGGGGCTATGCTGGTTCTGCCCGGCGGAATGCCCGGCGCCCGGCGCCTGAGCGAACACAAAGGCCTGAACGCGTTGCTGCTCCAATACCACAAGGAAGGCAAACGGATTGCCGCCATCTGCGCCGCTCCCTTTGTTTTAGGCGGATTGGACTTGCTGAACGGCAAACGGGCAACGGTTTATCCCGGTTTTGAAGCCGGATTGAAAAACGCTATTCCCGTGGACGCTCCCGTGGTCAAAGACGGAACGGTTATCACCGCAAAAGGCCCCGGCAGCGTGTTTGCCTTCGGCTTAACGCTTTTAGCCGAACTGACCGGTAAAGAAAAAGCCGGCCGGATAGCCGCAGATATGTTAATAGAAGAAAACGGAACGCTATTTCCTTTTCCTCCGTGTTGATTATCTCAAAGTAATTAATTAATTTTGTAACCTCAATCAAGAGAAAACAACCCCGTTATCAATATGTCAGTGCCCACTCAAATTAAAAGCGCGCTCGTTTCGGTATTCCACAAAGAGGGATTGGATGAAATCCTGTTGAAACTGCATCGAGAAGGCGTAACATTGTATTCCACCGGAGGAACTCAACAGTTTATCGAATCGTTAGGAATCCTCTGCCGTCCGGTAGAAGAATTAACCGGTTATCCGTCTATTTTGGGCGGACGGGTCAAAACGTTGCATCCCCTCGTCTTCGGCGGTATTCTGAATCGCCGCAATCATTCCGGCGACCGCGCGCAAATGCTTGAATACAAGATTCCGGAAATCGACCTCGTCATTGTCGATCTCTATCCCTTCCGCGAAACCGTTGCTTCGGGTGCGGAAGAATCGGAAATTATCGAAAAAATTGACATCGGCGGCATTTCCCTGATTCGGGCGGCAGCCAAAAATTTTCAGGACGTGCTGGTAGTCGCTTCCCAAGCCCAGTACGACGCTTTGAACGAAATGCTTGCAAATCAAGGCGCTCAATCGACACTGGAAGAGCGGCGCCGCTTCGCCCAAGCAGCCTTTGCCGTTTCGTCGGGATACGATACGGCCATATACAATTATTTCGATGCAGGCGAAGGCCGTTCTTTCCGTCAGGCGCAGGACGATGCACAAACGCTTCGATATGGAGAAAATCCCCACCAGAAAGGCGTGTTTTACGGCGATTTCGATGCGCTCTTCAAACAACTGCAAGGGAAGGAAATTTCGTACAACAATTTGTTGGATATCAACGCCGCCGTCGATTTGATGAGCGAATTTGACGAATTGACCTTTGCCGTTCTAAAACATAACAATGCTTGCGGCATTGCATCCCGTCCTACAGTCAAAGCAGCTTGGCAGGCGGCTTTGGCAGGCGATCCGGTTTCCGCTTTCGGCGGCATATTGATTGTCAATGCTCCGGTAGATGCGGCCGCCGCTGAAGAAATTCATCAGATTTTCTTTGAAGTGATTATCGCTCCGGCTTACGATGCCGGCGCATTGGAAATCCTGCAACAAAAGAAAAACCGGATTATTTTGATACAAAAACAACGTCCGGCAACCACGCCGCAATTCCGCTCGCTGCTGAACGGCGTTTTGGTGCAGGACAAAGACGCCAGTATCCAAACAGCGGCTGATTTGAAAACCGTAACCAATCAATCGCCCACACCGCAGGAAGTCGAAGACTTGTTGTTTGCCAACAAATTAGTGAAAAACACCAAGTCGAACGCCATTGTTTTGGTAAAAAACAAACAGTTGTGTGCCGGTGGCGCCGGTCAAACTTCGCGGGTGGACGCGCTGAAGCAAGCCTTAGAAAAAGCCCGGTCGTTCGGCTTCGATTTGCAGGGCGCCGTTATGGCGTCCGACGCTTTTTTCCCGTTTCCCGACTGTGTGGAAATCGCGCACGAAGCGGGTATTACGGCGGTGATTCAGCCCGGCGGTTCGGTCAAAGACCATTTGTCGATAGAATATTGTAATAAAAATAACATAGCCATGGTGATGACGGGTATCCGTCATTTCAAACATTAAAAGAGAAACAAGATGGGATTATTTTCGTTCACACAGGAAATAGCCATGGATTTGGGCACTGCGAATACCGTGATAATTCAAGATGGAAAAATCGTAGTAGATGAACCCTCGGTAGTGGCTATAGAAGACCGGACCGACCGGCTGATGGCGATCGGTTCCGAAGCGCAAAAAATGCAGGGAAAAACGCACAGTAACATCAAGACCATACGCCCGTTGCGCGACGGCGTGATTGCCGATTTCTATGCAGCTGAGCAAATGATTCGGGGGATGATTAGTATGATCAACAGAAAGAGATCTCTGTTTGCCCCTTCGTTGCGGATAGTCGTATGTATTCCTTCCGGCAGCACCGAAGTAGAGGTTCGTGCGGTGCGCGATTCGGCCGAACATGCCGGCGGCCGCGATGTTTACATGATCTACGAACCCATGGCGGCCGCCATCGGTATCGGATTAGACGTGTCGGCGCCCGACGGAAATATGATTGTGGACATTGGCGGCGGAACTACCGAAATAGCCGTTATTTCCTTGGGAGGCATTGTATCCAATAAATCAATTCGTATTGCAGGGGATGATCTGACGGCCGATATCGTAGAATACATGGGACGCCAGCACAATATAAAAGTAGGCGAACGCACGGCTGAATTGATTAAAATCAATGTCGGCTCCGCCTTGGTTACTATGGACGATCCCCCCGAAGATTATGTCGTTTTCGGCCCGAACCGGATGACGGCCTTACCGATGGAAGTGCCGGTTTCGTATCAGGAAATCGCTCACTGTTTGGATAAATCCGTTTCCAAAATAGAAATGGCCGTTTTGAGCGCTTTGGAAAATACCCCACCCGAATTGTACGCCGATATTGTCCGCCACGGCATTTATTTGGCCGGCGGTGGCGCTCTTTTGAAAGGATTAGACCGGCGCCTGCAAGATAAAATCAGTATTCCTTTCCACATTGCCGACGATCCGTTGCATGCCGTAGCGAAAGGAACAGGGATAGCGCTGAAAAATATCAACAAATTTAAATTCTTGATGCGGTAAATTGATAAATTTATTACAGTTCATTCTTAAGAAGATCCATTGGCTGCTGTTTTGTATATTCATTGGTTTGTCTGTTTGTCTGATTGTGAACAACAATCAATTTCAGCGAAGTAAATATTTACAAGTAATGCAGGAAGTTGCAGGAAGCATTTATTCTGTAACCAATGATTTTCGCTCTTATCTTTACCTGAAAAGCGCTAATGCCGACTTATCGAAACGGCTGGCACAGTTGGAAGCGGAAGTTTGTGCTTACCGGAGCCGGTTGGCAACTGCGCAGAATGATGAAGTAGGTGCAGACCGTTTAATTATGGATTCGTTGGTTTATCGGTTTATTCCTGCTCAAGTGATTAACAACAGCGTTTCCCTCTTAGAAAA
>JAITAH010000080.1 GCA_031284225.1 Dysgonamonadaceae bacterium
TCGGTTAAGCAGATGTTATTTTTCATGTTATTTTTTTCTTAACATACATTCTTTTTATATAAAAAACGACATTTTTTTATTGTAATTTAAATTTTTCATGTATTTTTGTGTCAAATTTAACAACTTCGAGTAATGAAACTTTCAAAATTCATGCTATTGTTTGTAGTTGCTGTCATTGGTTTGTTAGCGCTGCAAGCGGTGTGGTTGTACAATACCTATCAATTGCATTTAACGGAAATCAAAGATGCTACCAATAAGATTTTCATAGAAGCCCTTGAAAAAGAAATGGAATTGAGATTTATTGAGATGGATAAGAAAATAAGAGAATTACCTAAAGGAACAGATACTGTACTTGTTCGATTTGATACTTCAGTTGAAGAAGACGGCATTATGTCGTTCTATTTTTTTTCGACGCAAATGGCATTGGATGCACAACATTTTCCTTTCGATTTATCCTGTTTGGACAGTATTTATTCCTCCCTGTTAAATAAGGAAAATTATCCTGTTCAATATCAATTGATTTACACGGATTCTACCAATACGGTTATTGAAACCGCAGGAGTCGATGGGACAAAGGGTTTTAAAACGGAGGTTATTCCGATTGTCAATGGGACAAAAATTCAGGCTGTTATAAAAATCGCTACGCCGGTCGTTTTTAAAAATATGATAACTGTTTTGATTCTGTCCGTATTGATGTTTATTTTTATCATTGTATGTTTGATATACGAGGCGCATATTTATCAGAATCAAAAATATTTAGCTCATTTAAGAGAGAATTTTACACAAGCCCTAACTCACGATTTGAAAACGCCTTTAGCAACAATCCATTCTGTTTTAGTGCAGCTGAATAAAGGCGCTTTGGATAAAGCTCCGGAAATGAAAGCCAAGTTTACAGAAATTGCGATCGAGCAGTCCATCAACTTGCAAGCAATGGTCAACCAAATACTGACGGTTGCTTATATAGACAAAAAAGAGGTTTTACTAACCAAAGAAGAAATTGATTTAGAGAAGATTATCCAATCTCTGATGGACAAATTCGGCGTAAACGACAGAAAAACAATTGAATTTAACTTGCAATACGATTTGAAAGACGGGATTGTTTATGCCGATAAACTCTATTTGACCAATGTAATCAGCAATCTGATCGACAATGCAATCAAATATTCAGGCAATTCGGTACGTATAGACATAGAATGTAAAGTGGTGAATGATCAAATTCATATTAAAGTCAAAGACAACGGATTCGGGATATCAAAAATTGATCAGCAAAAAATATTTCAAAAATTTGAACGGGGAGCGGAAATTAAAAGAAATTCCATCAGCGGATTCGGTTTGGGACTGAATTACGTAAAACGGATTATCGAAGCCCACGGAGGAGCCGTCGCCCTCTCAAGTAAGGAAGGCGAAGGCAGCGAATTTACGATTACGGTTCCCGTCGTATTAACCCCCATCGAAAATGAACTGTTTCAGGAAAATTTAATAATTGATTAATTATGGAAAAAATAAAACTGCTCTTTGTAGAAGACGACCCTTCTTTTTCTTTTATCATTAAAGGAAGTTTGGAATTAACCGGCATGTATGAAGTTTGCCTTGCTTCCAATGGGAAAGAAGGACTAAAAGCCTACGATTCATTTGTTCCGGATATTATTGCTTCGGATATCGAAATGCCGATTATGGATGGGCTTCAAATGGTTCAACTTATTCGGCAAAAAAACGGAAATATCCCGATCGTTTTTGCAACCGGACGTACAAGCGCTCAGGACGTAGTGGAAGGATACCGGCTGAATGTAGATAATTTTATCAAAAAACCGTTTATTCCCGAAGAATTAGACGCTCATATTCAGGCAATTTTGAAAAGAATAAAAGAAAGAATCATTATTGCTAATAACAGTAAAGAGGTGTTTTTGGGAGAATATACATTCAATATGGCGACCCATATTCTTCAATGGCACAATGAAAAACAAAAAATGACGCCGCGCGAAGCTGATATTTTGTGGCTGTTGTACGAAAATAAAAATCAAGTGGTAAAGCGAAGTTTTTTACTTGAAAAACTGTGGGGTATTTCCGACTTTTTTACCTCCCGGAGCTTGGATGTTTTTACCACTTCGCTACGGAAATATCTTTCATTCGACCCGAATATTCAAATAGAAACCATACACAGAGAAGGTCTCAAATTAATTTTCCCATAAAAACAAAAAGGGTTGACTGATAAGATCTTCATTCAGCCATTATCGTCAACCTTGTTCTATATTTTCCAATTTGTTATCTCCCTAATTTTGGCACAGGCATATAAAATATTTGTCCATTCGACACGAAAAATTTCACATGCTTGATTATTTTGTGAGGAAGATCTCTTGGGAAGAGATCCGAATCTTTGAAGATGGATCCATTGTAGATGAGAACGGAAAAGGATGTACTGGGTATGTGATTATTTTGGCAAGCGCATCTTCCATTTTTAAACGGTTCTATGACTTTTAACATACCCTCTCCAACTCGACATGGCATGAACGCCATGCCAAATAGGGGAAACGAAAGCAAAATATTAAGGGCCTGAAAAAAAGCGCTATTCGAAATTTTGTTACCGTTTCTCCTTGTCAATTGCGCTTATTTTACTATTTTTGTGGAAAAATGATATTATGATTCAGCAAGAACTCATTCATCCGAAAAGCATTGTGGTTGTGGGCGGCTCGAACAACACGTCCAAACCGGGCGGAAACTGCCTGCGCAACCTGATTAACGGCAAATTTGCCGGCGAACTCTACGTAGTCAATCCGAAAGAAACAGAAGTACAAGGATTGAAAAGTTATCCACACGTTTCCGACATCCCCCCCACCGATTTAGCGGTCATCGCTATTCCGGCGCCTGCCTGTCTGGAAGCGATAACGGTTTTGGCGCAGGAAAAACACGTGAAGGCTTTCATCATGTTTTCAGCCGGATTCAAAGAAGAAAGCAAGGAAGGCGCCGAAATAGAAAAAGCCATTGCCCAGGTAGTGAACAACGCCGGCGCCAGCCTGATCGGTCCGAACTGCATCGGATTACTCAATCGCTACCACCACAGTATTTTCACGTTGCCCATTCCTAAAATGGATCCGATGGGCGTGGATATGGTTTCCAGTTCCGGAAGCATGGCGCTGTACATTATCGAATCCAGTGTGCGGATGGGGTTGCGTTTCAACTCCATGTGGTCTATCGGCAACGCCGCCCAGATTACCGTAGAAGACGTGGTGGAATATATGGATTTGAATTTCAATCCGGAAACCGATTCCAAAATCAAACTGCTGTACATCGAAAGCATTAACGACCCGGATAAATTGCTCGAACATACTTCTTCGCTGATTCGGAAAGGCTGCCGGATTGCAGCTATCAAATCGGGGACTTCCGAATCGGGCAGCCGGGCGGCGGCTTCGCATACCGGCGCTATGGCCAATCCGGATTTAGCGGTGGAAGCTTTGTTCCGAAAAGCCGGTATCATCCGTTGTTACAGCCGGGAGGAATTAGCGGCAGTCGGTTCGGTATTCACGCTCAAAGAATTGAAAGGAAAAAACATCGCTATTGTTACCCATGCCGGCGGAGCGGCGGTTATGTTGACCGACGCTTTGGCCAAGGGCGGTATGGAAATTCCGTCTTTTATCGGAAACCCGGTAGCGGAAGAATTGAAAAAACAGTTGTTGCCTGGATCGTCCGCCAGCAATCCCATTGACGTGTTGGGAACGGGAACCGCCAAACATTTGGAAATCGCTATCGACTATTGCGAAAACAAATTCGATACTATCGACGGCGTCGCCGTTATCTTCGGCAGTCCGGGGCTGAACAAGATTTTTGAGGCCTACGAAGTGTTAGACCAAAAAATGCGGACGTGTTCCAAACCGATTTATCCCGTTTTGCCTTCCGTTAGTACTGCCTGGGACGAAACCGACTTCTTCATCGAAAAAGGGCATGTCAACTTTAGCGATGAAGTGGTATTGGCCAATGCGCTGGTTATGACGTTGAAAACGCCTCGCCCTCTGGCCAATAACCTGGAACTGAAAGGCGTGGATATTCCGCTTATCCGGCGGATCATCGACAACATCCCGGATTCGGGCTATATCGCTCCGAAACAGGTTCAGGAACTTTTCAAGGCAGCGGGTATTCCGATGGTTGAAGAATTAGTATCATCCAAATGGAAAGAGGTGAAAGCGTTTGCCGCACAAACCGGATTCCCGTTAGTAGCCAAAGTGGTAGGTCCGGTACACAAATCGGACGTGGGCGGGGTGGTATTGAATATCCGTTCCGAAAAACACTTGCAGATGGAATTTGAACGTTTGATAAAAATACCCGAAGCAACCGCCGTCATGGTTCAACCCATGTT
>JAITAH010000098.1 GCA_031284225.1 Dysgonamonadaceae bacterium
TTCGATAGACTCCGCGCAAATTCTTATCGGGGAACAAACCCGGCTACATCTGGAAATCGCCGTCAATAAAACAGCATCCCTTCAATTGCCTTTCATAACGGATACACTGACGCAGGGCATAGAAGTAGTGGACATTACCCCACTCGACACCATCGACCTCGGCAATAACCGGATGCGAATCCAATACGATTATTTGATTACTTCGTTCGATTCGGCCTTGTATATGCTGCCGCCGTTTAAGATTATTGCCGGCATCGATACGTTTTATTCAAATCGGGTAGCATTGAAAGTTTCGACTCTTCCGGTGGATACCGAATCCGGTAATTTTTACGACATCAAGGATGTATGGAAACCGCCGTTCGTTTTAGCCGATTACGCGACTATTTTCTATCTCATTTTTGCCGCGTGCGTCCTGATTTTACTTATCCTGTACATCATTTTCCGGCGGAAAAAGCATCGACCGATTTTACCGTTCAAAAAAGAAGAAAAAATCGTTCTGCCGCCGCACGTCCGCGCTATTCAGGCTTTGGACGCTATTAAAAGTGAAAAATTATGGCAACAAGGAAAAGACAAGGAATATCACTCTAAACTCTCGGACATCCTCCGAAGGTATATTGACGAACGTTTCGGAATCAATGCCATGGAAATGACTTCCGGACAGATTTTGCAAACGATTCAGGGAGTGAACGAGGTAGATTTGGTTTTCAATTCTCTGAAACAAACGCTCCTCTTGTCGGATTTGGCAAAATTTGCCAAATACCATCCGCTGCCGGACGAAAACGAACTGAGCCTGATGCATGCTTATTTGTTTGTCAACAGTACAATCCCGGTACAAGCGGCGGAAGAACCTGAAAAGAAAGAAGAAAACATTGACGGAAACAGCAATCAAATAACAATATGACATTCGAACATCCGCTATATCTGCTTTTTTTGCTTTTGCTCCTCCCGATGATCGGCTGGTATCTTTGGAAGCAACGGCAGGCGCAAGCCAGTCTGCGCTTCTCATCATCGGACGGATTTCAAGAAGCGCCTAAAACATATAAAATATACCTCCGGCATTTGCCTTTCGTTCTGCGAATAATGGCTGTTGCATTGATAATCATTGCATTGGCGCGTCCGCAAACCACCAATCGTTGGAACACTACCACTACGGAAGGCATCGACATCGCCCTGACTTTGGATATTTCCACATCCATGCTGGCCGAAGACCTGAAACCCAACCGGATAGAATCCGCCAAAGAAGTAGCCGCTTCCTTTATCAACGGACGGCAGACCGACAATATCGGCTTGGTGGTTTTTGCCGGTGAAAGTTTTACGCAATGTCCGCTGACTACCGACCATGCCGTTTTGCTCAACTTGCTGCACGATATTCGTTGCGGCATGATTGAAGACGGAACCGCTATCGGGCATGGCTTGGCAACCGCCGTTACCCGATTGAAAGACAGTCCGGCCAAATCCAAAGTGATTATCCTGCTGACCGACGGAACCAACAACCGCGGCGAAATCGCTCCGGCAACCGCCGGCGAAATCGCCAAAGCCTACAATATCCGGGTCTATACGATCGGAGTTGGCAGTAAAGGCGTGGCTCCTTATCCTTACCAAACGCCATTCGGCGTTCAATACCAGAATGTTCCGGTAGAAATTGACGAAACGACATTGACGAAAATCGCCCAAATCACCGGCGGATTGTATTTCCGGGCGACCAACACCGCCGCACTGAAAGAAATCTATCAGGAAATCGACCAGTTGGAAAAAACGAAGATGAATGTACAGGAATACAGTAAAAAACAGGAAGAATACCTACTGTTCGCTTTTTGGGCGTTCTTCCTCTTTGCATTGGAATTACTGTTGCGATATACTCTATTGAAAAACGTACCCTAAGAATTATGTTTAGATTTGAACATCCGGAATATTTGTATCTGTTGCTGGCGCTACCCGTACTGCTGGGACTTTTCATTTACTACATGAAAAGCAAGAAAAGCGCCTTGAAACGTTTCGGCGAAATGCCGCTGATCCGCTCGTTGACGCCGGAAGTAGCGCTGAAAAAACAGCATCTCAAGTTTTGGATTTTGCTGATAAGCTGCGGTTTATTTGTACTGGTTATTGCGGGGCCACAATTCGGTTCCAAACGGGAAACCGTGAAAAAACAAGGGATAGAAGTAATGGTTTGCCTGGATGTATCGAATTCCATGCTTTCTGCCGACGTCAACCCTACCCGCTTAGACAAGGCCAAACAAATTCTGTCCCGGTTGGTGGATAACCTGACTAACGACAAAATCGGCCTAATTGTATTTGCAGGCGATGCGTATATCCAGTTACCCATTACTTCGGATTATATTTCCGCCAAAATGTTCTTATCTTCGATTAGTCCTGCTATGGTGCCCACACAGGGAACAGCCATCGGTTCGGCCATTCAACTGGCGATGAAATCGTTTTCCCCCAACGAAACGGCGGAAAAAACGATTATCCTTATCACCGACGGCGAAGACCATGAAGACAACTCGATAGGCGCAGCGGAAGACGCCGCTAAAAAAGGAATTACCGTCAACGTGCTGGGAATCGGTTCGCCGCAAGGCAGTCCCATTCCCACATCCAACGGATATATGAAAGATAAAGACGGCAACATGGTGTTGACCAAATTGGACGAAAAGATGGCGCAGGACATAGCCGTGGCGGGAAAAGGCATGTACGTCCGCACCGACAACACCAACAACGCCCTCAAAGCCCTGCAAAAGGAATTGGACAAAAAAACCAAATCGGAAGTCGAAAGCACCGTCTATTCTGCGTATGACGAAAAATACGCCATTCCGGCTTGGATTTTACTGTTCCTGTTGGTAGCAGAATTTTTTATTCTGGATAGAAAAAACCGGTTTTTGAGTAAGATTAAATTGTTTTCATGATGAAACAACTTTTATTGATAGGCCTTTTTATTGCGAGTTCTACGTCCCTCTCTTTCGCCCAAAAACAAGTGCGGAAAGACCTTCGAGAAGGAAACAAAGAATACAAACAACAAAAATTCACCGATGCGGAAGTCGATTACCGCCGCGCATTGGAGGCCAACGCCCGCTCCGCCGAGGCTGCTTATAATTTGGGAAACGCCTTATATAAACAGGGAAAAGGGCAAGAATCGTTGGAACAATACAAAGCGGTAACCGGAAATGAAACCGATAAATCCAAATTATCCATGGTATGGCACAACATCGGTAATGTTTTTCTGGCTTCGTCTAAAGACCAGCAGGGAAACGTGAACAACGACGCTTTGAAAAACAGCATCGAAGCCTATAAAACGGCGCTACGCAATAATCCAAAGGACGACGAAACCCGTTACAACCTCGCTTTGGCTCAAAAGCTATTGCAA
>JAITAH010000112.1 GCA_031284225.1 Dysgonamonadaceae bacterium
GTATGATTACGCGGTGGAAAACCGGTACCGCTTCCTGTGTTTGACGGCTTCGCTTCCCGGCCCCATCGCCGAATGGAAAGACAATACGGGCGCGGAATACCCCTTTGCAACGATGGACGAGATCCCGCTGAAAACCATGATCCGTTCCAATCCCGGCTTGCTGCTGATAAAGGACGGTACCGTGATTAATAAATGGCCTTTCCGGCGCATCCCCGGCGATGACGACTTGCAAGTTCGTTTGGAAGAATCGCCCTTAGGCCTTGCGTCGGCGAATCGCGATGCAAGAACCGTCGGCTTACTCGCCTTGGGTTTCGTGGCGCCGTTGTGTATTTTAAGGATAAGAAATAAAAAATCAATATAAATTGTAAAAACATGAGAAAAAACATTGTGGCAGGCAATTGGAAAATGAACAAAACCCTGCAAGAAGGCGCTGAATTAGCCCAAGAGTTGCAAACCGCATTGAGCGGAAAGAAAGTGAATTGCGAAGTCGTTATTTGTCCGCCGTTCATTCATTTGACGGCCGTTTCGGCGCTGATCGATACGAAAACCGTGAAATTGGGCGCTCAAAACTGCGCCGATAAAGCGTCCGGCGCTTATACCGGCGAAGTTTCGGCCGCAATGATAGCTTCTACCGGCGCGCAATACGTGATTCTGGGACATTCCGAACGCCGCGCCTACTATGGCGAAACCAACGCTCTTCTGAAAGAAAAAGTAAAACTGGCGCTGGAAAACAAACTTACGCCGATTTTCTGTATCGGCGAAGTGCTGGCCGAACGGGAAGCCGGAAACCAAAACAGCGTGGTGAAAACCCAAATCGAAGAAAGTTTGTTTGACCTGTCTGCCGAAGATTTTGGCAAAATCGTTCTGGCTTACGAACCGGTTTGGGCGATTGGAACGGGAAAAACGGCCACCGCAGAACAGGCGCAGGAAATGCACGCCTTCATCCGTCAAACGATTGCCGGGAAATACGGAACCGCGGTAGCCAACGAAACGTCGATCCTGTACGGCGGCAGCGCCAATGCCGGAAATGCAAAGGAATTATTCTCTAATCCGGATGTGGACGGAGGACTGATTGGCGGCGCATCGCTGAAAGTCGATACCTTCCTGCCGATTGTGGAAGCGTTTTTAATATGAAACCCATCGGTTGTTTTATCGGGATGTTCTTTTTTGCGTTGAATGTGGCGAGCCTGCCGGCGCAAACCATTATCGACGAGCTGCAAACGCAGACGGATCCTTCGAAGGGAGTGATTCGCATCGAATCCGACCCGGCCATTTCGGCGTTGATCGGAAAACCCAGCGTTTTGCCGGACGAAGACGGCCGTTCCGAGGTTTCGGAACGTTCGGGTTACCGCATTCAGGTGCTGATGAGCCGGTCCGAAAAAGCGCGCGCGGAAGCTACCTCCAAACAGGCGGCTATCCGGAACGCTTTCCCGGAACTGCCGGCCTATCTCTTGTACGAAGCGCCGAACTGGCGATTAGTAGTCGGCGATTTTGTAACCCGCGAAGAAGCCAATCTGATTAAACAGCGCTTGCAACGGGAATTCCCGGAATTTGGCAAGGAAATGTACATTATTTCGGATAAAATAAAAATTCCCGTTGAATGGTAATTTAGTGCAGCATGGACGAATTGGAAAAAAAACAACAATTAGCGTTTCATTATAATAAAATTTTGGAACTGCTGGGCGAAGATCCCGCGCGGCAAGGCCTGTTGAAAACCCCCGACCGGATGGCCAAATCTATGATGTTTCTTACGAAAGGATATACGCAAGATCCGGGAAAAATCTTACTGTCGGCCGTTTTCAATGAAGATTACCGGCAAATGGTCATCGTAAAGGATATCGATTTCTTTTCTTTGTGCGAACATCATCTGTTGCCGTTTTTCGGGAAAGCGCATGTCGCTTATATCCCCAACGGCAAGATTACCGGTTTGAGCAAAATACCGCGGGTGGTGGATGTGTTTGCTCGCCGGCTGCAGGTGCAGGAACGGATGACTACCCAAATCAAAGATTGCATCCAAAAAACGTTAAACCCCTTGGGCGTAATGGTCGTTCTGGAAGCGCAACACTTGTGCATGCAAATGCGAGGCGTGGAAAAACAGCGCTCGATTACAACGACTTCCGATTTTACCGGCGTATTCAATCAGGCGAAAACGCGAGAAGAATTTATCAGTCTGATTAGAGGTTAGTCTTTGATTTCGACGTAATCGACATATTCGCCTTCGTCGGAAGCGATCCTTTTTTTAGAAGCGGACGAATCTTGCGGTTGATGCGTTTGGCTCTGTTGTCTGGAAGACTTGTTTCGCGGGTTGGATTTTCCGAATATCCCGCGGAAAAGCAGGCGGAGAATGGAAAACCCAAAGAGAAAAACGAAGAATACAAACAACAAAAAGACGATAAACAGGAATCTCATACAAAAATAGCTACTAAACGTAGTGCAAAGGTAGTAAAATTATTCATCATGCAAAAACCCTCCATACCCAAAGGAACCCGTGATTTTTCGCCCGCAGAA